>NZ_DATNPA010000565.1:0-22858 GCF_036703385.1 Allocoleopsis sp.
TTCTAAATCTTGGTTATGGGAATTGAATGAAGCGTTTCCAGTCAAGCCAGTGGCGGCTTTAATTCAATCACATACTCCGCCTGATGCGGTAGTTTATATGTCGTTTGCTTATGGGCGTCCGAGTTTGAATTTTTATAGCGATCGCCAAGTTATTCCTGCTGATGCTACTACTTTGCAACAGTTGTGGTCTACGAAACCTTACTTGTTATTGGATCGAGCAGCGTTAGCGGCTTTGCAGTTAATGGATAGTGTTTCTCTCGGTACGGCAGAAGGCTTTACTCTGGTTGCGCCAAAATCGCCAGCTCTTCGCCCTTAGTAAAGAAGGGGGAATTAAGTAATTGCCAAGTCTGTTTTTAACGAACCACAGAGGCACAGAGAACACAGAGAAAGGAAGAGGAGAGTTTGAGAGAAAGATAATATTTTTGTCCTCTCCCCCTCGTGTTTAATACTTCCGCTCTTTCGGCTCAAACATCGTAATTTTTACGGGTAAATAGTTTAAATCAATGCCAGCGGGGGAATAAAATGCCATTGTATGTTTGAGGAAATTGGTATCATCACGCTCGGTATAATCCTCGCGACAGTGAGCACCCCGACTTTCTTTCCGGTTGAGGGCAGAGGTTAGGATAATTTCTCCAACTACCATTAAACTCCGAAGTTCCAAGGCTTCAATCAGTTCTGTATTCCAAGTGGTACCTTTGTCGTCCAAGTAAATTTTCTGATACTGCTGTTGCAGCTGTTTGAGCTGATTTAATCCCTCTTGCATTAACTCTTCGGTGCGAAAAACACCGCAATGTTGAGTCATGCAGTCTTGAAAGTCTTGACGCAATTTCCCAATCCGGATGGTTCCCGATTGGTTCATCAGGGTGTTGATTTGTTCTTGGGTGGAACTGAGGTAGGATTGCTCGCGGAGGTCTGGTAATTTGCGGTCTTTGATGTAACGTGCGATCGCAGCCCCCGTTCTCCTGCCATAAACGATACACTCCAACAGCGAATTACTTCCCAGTCGGTTCGCCCCATGCACAGAAACACAAGCCGCTTCTCCAGCGGCAAAGAAGCCCTCAATCAGTCCATCGGGGCCGCTACGCACTTGTCCATCGGTGTTCACCGGTATCCCACCCATTGAATAGTGAACCGTCGGTCGCACGGGGATTGGCTCATGGACAGCATCAATCCCTAACAAGCGGTGAGCTTCCTCCCAACAGAAGGGAATCCGGCTCATAATCTTCTCTCTGCCCATGTGGCGCAGGTCAAGGTAGATAAAGGGGCCGCCTGCACTGCCATCGGGATGAATCCCCCGTCCTGCCCGAATTTCCCGGACGATCGCTCTGGACGTAATATCGCGAGGAGCGAGTTCCATCCGGCTGGGGGCGTAGGTTGCCATAAAGCGATCGCCATTGGCATTAATCAAATACGCTCCCTCACCGCGTACTGCTTCAGACAGCAAGACACCGACCGGATACATCCCCGTAGGGTGAAACTGCACAAATTCCATATCCTCTAGCGGCACACCCGCGAAGGCAGACATGGCAAGACCATCACCGGTAGAAGCATAATCATTGGACGTTGTATTATAGACGCGCCCATAACCCCCTGTGGCAAACATCACCGCCTTTGCTCGTACCACTTGCAGCTGACTGTCCCGGATGTGGAACATCACCACTCCTTTGGCTTGCCCCTCCTCCACAATCAGCTGCATCACGTACCACTCATCGTAGAGCCGCACCCCATTACGCTTCAGGTTGTTGACCAATTCGTGGAGAATGGCGTGACCGGTTTTATCTGCCGCATAGCAGGTGCGTCGGTTGGAATGTCCGCCAAACGCCCGCTGAGCAATCCGACCATCGGGCAAGCGAGAAAACAGAACCCCCATGTGTTCCAGGTCAATCACAACCTCTGGAGCCTCGCGGGTGAGAATTTCTACAGCATCTTGGTCGGCTAGGTAATCAGAACCCTTAACAGTATCAAAGGCATGGGCTTCCCAAGTATCTTCAGCATCCACATTTTTCAGCGTGGCAGCCATGCCTCCCTGTGCGGCGACGGAGTGAGAACGAATGGGATGGGTTTTGGCAACGAGGGCGACATCCAAATTCGGGTCAGTCCGTTTAATCTCTAAAGCGGCGCGACATCCAGCTAATCCGCCCCCCACAATAATGACATCGTGTTCTAGCATCTGTATTTTTAGTCAACGTTACTTAGCAAAATTTTTTGAGCAATTAAAGCTTGTACACCAAAAAACTCCCCACCCAAAGGCGGGGAACGTTTGATTTTTTATCGGTTACTACTGACTGATGATAATAACGATTTTTTAACGCGTTGCTTCAAGAGGTCTCTGGTTCGGTGTGTTGCCACGAACGGTCTCAGTCGTTTGGCCTTCCGACATCGGTAGAAACTCAATATGGTTGAGCAGAGTCGTCACGAAGGCAAACAGCAAGAAGGGCAAAGACAATACCAAGATTAACCCAACAGTGGCTAAAGCGTATATTTGGCGATCAGCACTCCACAGTGCTAGCGCAGAAGCAAGGCTGAGGAAAATCACAATTAACCAAATGATGATTTGTCCATAAATGTCGCCAAAGCTCAAGGTGCAGATCATGCGATACTTGCCGAATTTATCCATGTGATCCCTCGAAATATTTCTTTAAAATTTAAGGATAATCCCCTCACTCACAATTGGGTCATTTCTCAATATATTTTTAAAGATACTCTGGAAATTCATGGCTCCCTCACTTTACAAATCTTGACCTATCCAGGCTTGAATCCTTCGCGTTAATTGCAACGGAACAAAAGCATATTTTTAAGTAAATATTCCTAGTTTTTCAATTTTCACGGCTTGCAGCAGATCGCCTGTTCAAGCAAACAGAAGGGACTGTGGCAGGGAGTCAAATAACCAGAGAATCAGTCGATGGGCTTCTAATTCAGCCTCTAAGGAGCTAATTTCTGCCTCAAGTAAAGAGATAGTATCCGCCAGAATTTTTGTATCTACCCTGGATGAAGGGTTGGCTATTGCTTTTTTGTACGTTTTTAGTTCGGCATAAAGTCGCAAAATCTGTGAATTCAATTCTTGCTCTTCAGTTTTTTTCATTTTCAGCTCACCATTACTCGATTGACTTCTGTTCTTAGTGTCGAAGCCTGATGAGTGCGTGAGCGTTTGCGTAACGTTGACGCAAGTGTATAAGTTCACGGGGGTTGAGGGGCGCTCCCCGCCTCATGCTGAGTCGGGGGACTGCTGGGAGCAAGAAGAGAAACACCAACTACGGCGTAACACCTCGGAGCGTAGTGAGCGCATTGCGGACGCGCTCAATTGGTTCACGGTTAAATCGAGCCTTGGGAGCCTGCATGATATTCAGAACTTTGGTGAATTCAGCGATCGCTTGTTGGCGTTGGTTAGCGGAAAGACTGCCATTCTGCCAAGCGACAGCCGTATCCCGCGCAATTTGCCCCAGAATTGTCGCTGCATACCCTGGCGAGTCTTTCTTGTTGCTTACAAGCATTGCCCGGAGTTTGGGTACCAGATCCAACGCGGCTGCCCCAAACTTCCCAATCCCAATAATTGCGCCATTGCGCTCGTTATCATCGGTAGACTCTAATCGCGCTTTGTAGTAGGGCAAGATATAAGGCATGGACTGTGAACCATAACCCTCCAACTGTGACAGTGCCTCCCGCTGAATTGATGAATTGGGGTACTGCACCAATCGCCCGACAACAGGCAAGCCTTGAGTCTGTCCCAACCTGAGTAATGCCCACCCAGTTGCAAGCTGCATCCAAGGATTATTCTCTTTGAGGGCAGTAGTCAAGGCAGGAATGGCGCTGCGATCACCAAGCTTGCCCAGGGCAATAGCGGCATTGACTCGCACCAGTTGGTCAGGGTTATCAGGATCTGGGGGATATTGGTCTGTCCCTGGAAAGAACGATGGCAAAGGGCGCAACCGTGGCAAAGAGGGTATACTCAAGCCGTATCGATTCGAGGTGGGTGGCACATAACGCCCTGTATCCTCCAGTAGTGCAACCAAGTCAGGAACCGCAGATTGAGCCGCCCCTCCTAAATTGCCCAGCAGTTTCGCCGCTTCCAAGCGAACAATGGGCTCTGATGCTTTTAACGCTTGGACTAATCCTGGTAATGCCCCTGTCCCTAGCAACTCTAAGGCTTCGCTTGCGGCATTACGAACCGTGTAATCCTCATCTTTAAGTACACTGAGCAATGAGACCGTCGTGCTAGCATTAGCTTCCGCTCCCAAGACCTTACGCAGGAGTGAGCGCGAGTCTCGAAAAACTTCCGCTGCACTACGACGCAGGTTAGGGTCAGGGTGCTGTAAGGCTTCTAACCAGTGAGGCAGTAGGGGTATAGAGGCTCCGATTTCGGAGAGCGCCCATGTAGCATGTAGCTTCACCCAAGGATCGGGGTCTTGCAAGGCTTGGGTTAGGGGTGGTGTGGCTAATGTTCTAGCGGGTAAACCAATTTTTCCGAGCGCTATGATCGCTGTAATCCGCAGCAGATTTTCCGGGTTTTCGGGAGGGGTAGGTGGGATGCGCCGTTCTAGACCATTTGCGGGGCTGGGAAGGAGAGAGATGGTTGTGGTTGGAGATGAATATGGTAAAACTAGACGCGACTCTGGCACGATCGCTCTTCGCCCATCGTTCATCATCTCAATCAATCCAGGAATGGCTGGGACGGCGGCATCAGTGAGATTTCCCAGCACCTCTGCCACGCCACTTTTGACCAGTGGATCGGGGTCGTCCATCGCTCTAACCAGAGCTGGCACAATATTTTGTTCGGTGTCGCTAAGTTGTTGAATAATTTTCCCACGCTCTTCAACATCGGCAGTGCGAAGTTGTTCTACTAACTCGGCAACGACGATTGGTTTGGCAGTCTCCCGCTCCCCCAGCCTAGATGGCACGGCTGAAGGCAAGCTCAACGTTTCCCTTTGAGCTGAACAAGGCATCTCGTCAGCAAGGAAAGTCAGGATTGTTAACAGGCTCACAGCAAAGCATATTCGAGAACTCATAAGATTCTAGAACTGATTTTCATCCATTCGTTGTGAGCTTCCGCTCATGGTGTCTCTTGCAAAAGTCGAATTTACCCCCCTTAGTACCTCCTTATCAAGGGGGGAAACTAACTCCCTCCCCTTAAGCGGAAGTTGCCCCCGCCTGGGGACAACTTCCGCTTAGTGAGGACACCACCAAGGGCGATCGCTGCCCTGGTGAACCCACTGATCACAAACTTTCTCTCCCCCTGGCTCCTTTAACGTTCAAGCGCCCAACATCTGCAACTGGTATAAACTTGCGTACAATCCATTCTGCTGCAACAGTTCCTCGTGACTGCCCGACTCAATCAACTCTCCTCGTTTTAGGACTAGAATTCGGTCTACATAGCGAATCGTTGATAGGCGATGTGCAATGATAATCGCGGTGCGCTCTTCCAACAACCGATCTAAGGCTTGTTGAATCAGCGCTTCTGTACCCACATCCAAACTTGCCGTTGCCTCATCTAGCACCAGGATACTCGGGTCACGAATCGCCGCACGAGCAAACGCTAACAATTGCTTTTGACCACCAGAAAGATTGGTGCCCCGTTCTCGCAGTTGCGTGTCGTAGCCTTGGGGTAGCTGTTCAATGAAATTTGCAACATTGGTCACCCTAGCAGCCGCTTGAACTTGCTCAATCGAGTAAGTTTCCCCTAGGGTGATGTTACTCTTTACGTCTCCGGCAAAGAGAAATCCCTCCTGAAGGATGACACCGATGTAACGCCGTAGTTCTGCCTGGGATATATCGCGAATATCAATGCCATCAACCAGAATTCGTCCTTTCGTGGGTTCGTAGAGGCGGCACAGAAGACGAATAATCGAACTCTTTCCGGCACCCGTAGGTCCAACTAAGGCAACTTTTTCACCGGGACGAATGGTAAAGTGCAGGTCTTTCAGGACGTATTCGTCTTGTTTGTAGGCAAACCAGACGTGTTCAAAGCGGATTTCCCCAGAAAGGGTTAAAGGTTGAAAGTTAGTAGGTTGCAGGTTAGAGGGGTTCGGGTACTGCAAAGCAGAACTTGAAGGGTAGAGAACGTTATCTTCCGAACTTTCAACGCTCAACCTTCCAACATTCAACCCTTGTGGTAGCCTTTGAACCTGCAATCCTTCGGGGTCACGGATTTCAATGGGCTCATTCATGATATCGCTGATCCGCTCAACTGCCGTGAATCCGGCTTGGAGCATGGTGAATTTTTCGGCAAACCGACGCAAGGGGTCAAACAGACGTTGCGCGTAGAGGATAAAGGCTGACAATGCACCAAAACTTAGAGTTTCTCGCAGGACGAGCCAACCCCCTAACCACAGCACTCCTGCGATCGCAATAAAGCTAATCCACTCTAGTGTTGCTGAAACCGCTGAATCATGAAAGATGGTTTTGTCTACTTCTTTGATGTAGCGATTATTCACCTCACGAAACACCTCGGCATTGAATTGTTCCCGGCGGAACAACTGCACAATATTAATACCACTGATGTTTTCTTGCAGCATGGAGTTGAGCGCCGAAAGTTCTTCTCTGGCTTTGTAGTTGGCTTTGCGATACTCCTGCTGGAAGTAAATAATTAAACCCGTGACGGGTACGAGCATTAATACGAGCATCAAGGCTAGTTGCCATTGGAGAAAGAACATGGTGATGGCAATCACCAGGATGGAGAGGACATCCCCGATAATCCCGATCGCACCCGTAGAAAACACGTCTCCTAAGGCTTCCACATCGCTGGTGAGTCGGGTAATTAACCGCCCGACGGGAGTTCGGTCAAAAAAACGCACAGCCAAGGCGGTGACGTGGTCAAACAAATCGTCGCGAATCCAAGCGGTCATCTGTTGCCCTAACTTCACCACGAGGAATCCCTGAACCGCCACGAACACCAGCCGGATGACAATGGTGAGAAGCAGTAGACCAATAAGAATGCTGAGTCCCTCGGATAGCGATCGCTCTTTCAGAAAAGACCAGGTTTCATCTTCAGAACGAATCAAGGAGATAGCCTGCCCGATGATTAAGGGTTGAACGGCACTTGCGATCGACAACGGCAGCAATAACATCATGGAAACAAATAACAGGCGTCCCGTGCGACGGGCATAAGGCACCAGCCGCAGAAAGAGTCGCCAGTCGTTCTCGCGGGGGCGCTGATTTTGATTCGCCTGCGAGATCGGTGAGGAGTGAGTCATCTAAAACCTAAGTCGTAATTTCTGTAACAAAAGAACCGAAAAGTACAAAAAAAAGCACAAGCTTTAATAATCTAGCTTAGGAGATTACGCCGTCATCATGCGTGAGACAGAAGCATTACGACTGCAATTTCGGCAGTTCGTGGCGAATGAAATAGAAACACCCCATCTGCAACTTAGACAGTTCACACCCAATGATGCAAAAGAGCTGTATCGCATCTACTCTCATCCCGATTCATTTAAATATATGTCGAATGAAAAGCCCTTACCCTGGGAACAGACTAGGGCGCTTATCTACTCCTTCACGGAACATTGGAGAAAGCATAATTTCGGAGTGTGGGCTATCGTTTACAAGCATAATCAAAAACTCATTGGTCATTGTGGATTTAAATTCCTCGCCAATACAACCGAAATTCAAATCGGTTATTTGCTGTTTAAGTCCTACTGGGGCAGAGGTTTAGCCACAGAAGCTGCCTCAGCTGCCCTAAAGTATGGGTTTGAGGTGGCACAGCTGAACAGGATTGTTGCGATCGCCAAACCAGAAAACATCGCTTCCCGTCGGGTGATGGAAAAAATAGGAATGAAATACGAGAAGGATGCGTACTACTACGACAACGATGTCGTGTACTATTCTCTCTCGCGGGACGCATACCAGTTAGAGAGTATGCGCTTAAAGTTCGCAACTAAGAGAGCAAAATTGTCTTTCCCTATCCCCTATTTCTATGCTTAGGTTGAATAATTGGTTGAGAAGGGGTTTAGGTCTATTTACTTTTAAGTCAGCGCTTGCGCTTACCTCTTGACCCACCAGGCTTTTAAATCCTGGCTCATAGCTCAAGTCCTCTGGTACAGGACTATCATAATTAACCTAGAAGGCTCGCAGTCCGCTTTCATTTTAATTTCCAGCACGACAAGGGAAAATCTGAACTCAATGCAAAAACAAATTAAAGTTAAACCTAATTCCAAAAAAAAAGCAATAGAAGAATCCTCAGATGGGAGCCTTACAGTACATTTGAAGTCTTCCCCGGTGGATGGTAAAGCTAATAAAGAGTTAATTGAACTGCTAGCCAATAAGTTTGATGTATCTAAGTCACAAATCCGAATAAAATCAGGTTTATCGTCAAGAACGAAGTGGGTTGAAATTGATATCGATTCTTAGGCGATCTCTGTTGGTGGTGCATCAACCGGGCAATCGTAAAATATCTCAGTTATATTGCATCCGTTGGCATTGGAATATTAGATTTTTTAACGCAGAGGTGGCAAAGGGTCACGCAGAGGGGCACAGAGTTTTTGCACACCAATCTCAGTTTTATAAATGTCATCAGTAATGCAATTGATGCTTTGGATGAGGCAATCGAGAAACAAAGATATTTGACCCATTTTTTACAACAAAACCTGTGGGGAGTGGCACAGGTTTGGGGCGATGGATTAGCTACCAGATTGTAGTGGATAGACATCGGAGGCAGTTGATGTGTTATTCAATCCCTGGTGTTTGAACAGAGTTTGCGATCGAGCTACCCATCGCTCAGAGCGCAATGTCTCACTAACTGAGATGGGTTGTGTAATCTTGTGCACAGTAATGGCACAGATTGTGGCTCCTGCTTACCTAAATCACTCTCAGGCTTTGTTAGCCAAGGGATCGCTCTACCTTCAGGTCTTTCTCTAACTCTCGGCTTTCTTGAAGGGACACGAGTATAGATTTAAGCGTCCCGCCCCACCCCTTGGAGTGGTCATAAAATTGCTCTTGCAACCCCAGGCAACTTTGGCGCTTTTGTTCGTAGAATTGGCGATCGTCACACAACTTGAGCAGAGCGTTGGAGTACCCCATGATGTCATCGGGAGGAACTTCCACCACAGCATCTCGGACATAGGGTAGTGCTGGGCAAACTGCTGAGGTAACCACAGGACGACAGGACAAGATGCCTTCAGCTACAACCTTGTTAAATCCTTCTGCAAACCCCGTTCTGGTCGGCACAATGACAGCGTGAGAGCGGTTAAACATCCGACGCATTTTTTGTTTATTGCAGTGACCGTGGCATACAAAACGAGCATCCACTCCTGCAAGCTTTGCAGCATGACGTAAGGATTCCAGCATCGATCCGTTTCCGCAAAGATCGAACGTAATGTCATTTCTGCCCAACGTCGCAAAATGCTTAGCCATTTCTAGAAGATCGAAAACCCCCTTCTCTTGCTCGATTCGACCTACATACAGCACCCGAAAGGGTGAATGTCTCTCGGAAGGTGGAGCTATTTCTGCAAACTCTTCTCGGCGGTAGATGGGACTAAATCTCCGAACCCGTCGAGGCTTATTTCCCACCAATTGCGCTACCTGATCAGATATTTCGTCCGAAACGGTCAAGACGGCGGCGCAGTCGCGATTAAAGAATTGACGGCTGAGTTTTAAAATTAAACTTTGTATTTTACTAGGCGGAACATACTTACGCCATAATCCGCAGTGTATTGATGGGATTACTTGCACTCCCAACCAAGAGAGTAGCGACAAGACAAACCAGTGCGTTGTGCCATCAACCACTACAGCAACGTTGGCACGAAAGCGGATGGCAGAGGCAATTAACCGCAATCCATTCCACACTTGACCCAAGTGGTAGAACAACGCGGAGGACGATTGAAAAGGAATTGGACGGTGCTGAATCTTGAATTGACCGTCATAAAAAAATTTCCTCTTTTCAGAAGAGGAAATCACGTAAGATTCTGCCTCCAAATCCCGACAAACTTCATAGAACTGACTGGA
Source organism: Allocoleopsis sp. (assembly GCF_036703385.1). Lineage (NCBI taxonomy): Bacteria > Bacillati > Cyanobacteriota > Cyanophyceae > Coleofasciculales > Coleofasciculaceae > Allocoleopsis > Allocoleopsis sp. Next base: position 9,934 of record NZ_DATNPA010000565.1, read on the forward strand.
ATAAGTGATTGAAACCTGTGATGGATCATCTTGCCCTGTCACCCAATATTGATATGTTCCCACTACATCTCCAGGTCCGGCAGCGTATAGAATGCGAAGTCTTTTAGTCATTGGTTTAGTCATTATATTTCTGAATTTTTAGTTCTCTGACAGAACTAAATTTTGACTTCTTACTTCAGTAGCGCACCATATATTTCTAATGAAAACTCTAGCCTTGAATAGAATTTGCCTGAGTTTCTCCTATTCCACCCTGACAACTGTCACAGCGACTAATTATCTAAAATAGGCTGTGTAGAAAAAAAGAATTGAGATAGTTCAGAGATTGTATGAAACTGTTCTTTTCACTCTAAGAAGGTCAATATCTCAATAATTTAAACCCTCTTATCTGCGTGCTATCGACACTTCATTAATTGACTTACAATAATAGAATCCCATAATAAGCTAAACAAAAGTTCTCCCTGAAGAGTGAACTTCCGCTTATCAAGCTATGACCTAAGGATAGATGCCGAATTATATTTGATAATTCTATCAATTAGGATTAATTAGTAGAAAAGGGCACGACAATGTCGTGCCCTTTTCGTGGATATTCCATGCAATTACATAGTGATGAGGACTGGCTCAAACTGGGGGGATTTTCGTTTAAGCCAAGCCCTAGACCATCAGCATCCCACTAGCAGGGCTTGCGCCCATAGCACCGGAATAAACTAATCCTCGTGGGGTATCTATCGTCAAAATTGCCCCATCTCGAATGAGTTTCGTGGCATTTTTAACGCCCACAATGACCGGCACACCCAAACGCATACCAATCACCGCCGCATGACTGGTTAAACTCCCTTCCTCTGTAATAATTCCCGCTGCCTTGCGGATGGCTTCGACAAAATCAGCATTCGTTGATGGTGCCACGAGAATTTCTCCTGGGTTAAAGTTCCCAATGTCCATAGCGCTGTGTGCAACGCGGGCGAGTCCGCTTACAGAACCCTGACCTATACCAATTCCCTGGCCGAGAACGGCGGTCACAACTTCGACTTTAATCAAATCAGTTGACCCCGGAACGCCTTGGAGTGTTCCCGCCGTCATCACCACTAAATCACCTTCTGCCAAAAGGTTCTTTTCTTGAGCAACATTGATTGCCGCTTGGAAGGTCTGACCGGTTGAGGGTAAATCCAGCACCAATAAGGGTCTGACGCCCCACACGAGTTGAAGCTGCCGCGCTACATCCACATGGGGGGTGACGGCTAAAATCGGTGTCGAGGGTCGGAACTTGGAGACGTTGCGTGCTGTTGACCCAGTCTTCGTCATGGTCATAATCGCTGCCGCCTGCAACTGCTCAGCAATTTGACCAACGGCTTGAGAAATCGCGTTGGGAATTGATCGCTTCGTTTCTTTGATATTGCTAGCAATTTGTTCTTGCTCAATCCGCACGGCAATCCGCGCCATTGTCTCCACCGCTTCAATGGGGTATTTCCCGACAGCCGCTTCATTGGAGAGCATCACAGCATCGGTGCCATCCAGGATAGCATTAGCGACATCGGAAATCTCAGCACGGGTAGGTCGAGGCGAGTTCACCATGCTATCCAACATCTGGGTGGCAGTAATTACCGGAATTCCCAGCCGATTAGCGGTGGCAATCAGCCGCTTTTGCAAAATAGGCACATCCTCTGCTGGCAGTTCAACGCCCAAGTCGCCTCTGGCCACCATGACGCCATCCGAGAGGGAGAGAATGGCCTCCATTTGCTCAATAGCTTCGTGCTTTTCAATCTTGACAATGACGGGTGTTTGCTTACCTGCACTGGCAATCAGTTCTTTAATCTCCAGCACGTCTTGGGGGTTCCGCACAAAGCTGAGAGCAACCCAATCTACCCCTTGATCGAGACCGAACATTAAATCTTGTCGGTCTTTATCGGTCATTGCCTTAATTGAGAGGTATACGCCAGGGAAGTTGACGCCTTTGTTATTGGAGAGGGGGCCGCCGACGACAACGCGACAGTGCAGGGCACGGTTTTTTCGGTCTACTTCTTCGACTCGCATCTCGACCCTGCCATCGTCTAGGAGAATGTTTGCCCCGCATGGGACTTCGTCGGCGAGGGGTTCGTAGGTAACCGAACTGATTTCCTGGCAACCTGGGACAGGAAGGCTGGTTAAGGTAAAGCGATCGCCTTTGTTGAGGACAATCGAACCGTTCTCAAACCGCCCTAGCCGAATTTTGGGGCCTTGTAAATCTTGTAAAATCCCGACGGGCTGATTCAGTTCAAAGGCGGTTTGGCGAATCAAACGAATACTGCGCTGGTGATCTTCATGAGTGCCATGAGAAAAGTTGAGTCGCAGTGTGGTGGCACCAGCTTTAATCATCGCCTTAAGCACATCAGGTTGATTGGAGGCGGGGCCAATCGTGGCAACAATTTTTGTCCGACGCAAGGAATTTCGCAGTTGCATAGAATGGAGATGCGATGGGTGAGCATGGGAAAATGACCGGGACACGCACAATGGGACAGCTCGTGCGAGGGGTCAGCTGGCGTCAAGATGATAGAGGAAGACGCTTGGCTATAGTCTCACAGATTTTCCCTTGTCGCTATTAACGGCCAAACTCTACTCCCTTCTTCTCGTTGTGGATTGCGCAATCCGGCACTTTCCCTGGTTTTGGTTTGTAAGGAGTGTATGAAGCTCAGGAGGCGAACGTGCAGTAGCAGATGTGTGCCCAAATTTTAGCCAGAGATTTTCACCCACAGCATAGTTAACTGTGGCGTTATTGGCAAGTAGTACGCATCTCGAAGGGGTCAAGGACTAGACGATTCCAAAATTGGCCTCTGTTCGAGGTTTCGCGATCGCAAGTTCCTGTTACTGTCGATGGACTTGCGATCGCGGTTTTTCTGAGTCTCAATATTGATGGCATGAGTTGCGAGGATAACCCAACGTAACTCAGAGCAACGAAGAACTGTCTGACCCCGAAAGCTCCTAAATTTATTTATAGTTGATTGATTGACTCCCTTCGCGCTAAAAGATTCTTTAAATTCTCTTCATTGATAGAATCGCTAATCTTAAAGTGGGAAGGGAGTAAACAGAGCAAGCCACTACAGCTAGCCCTGTCGTTGACCGACTACCTTAGCAGGTACACCAACTGCGATCGAGTAAGGGGGAATATCTTTGGTGACAACGGCACCAGCTCCAATCACACTGCCCTTACCAACGGTGACTCCATCTACAACGACCACCCCAAAAGCCAGCCAGCAATCATCCTCAATCACAATTCCCTTTGCTGTGTGCCCTTGGATATTGATTGACCGTGTCGCGTCCCCAAAGATGTGATTAACAGCAATGATGCCCACACGCGGCCCAATCAAACAGTCCTGACCAATTTTGATGTTACCCGGACCATTAATCCAGACATCAGAGTTCATGAATGTACGATCCCCAACTTCAATCTTAGAATTTTCAAGACCTACAAGCCTAACGCCCCTACCGAGGGTAACCCCAGAGCCAAGAATAATTCTATTGTTAGGACCTTTTGCCTCTAGACAAACGTTACGGGGAAGACAAACATTATTGCCAATTTCAATATTAGAAAGCCCGGATAATTCAGCACCATTTTCAATGTATACAGAGTGACCAATGCGTGCGAGAACAGTTCCGTACAAAAAGCTCCGCAACTTAACACCGACTGAGCGGGCTGGCACTAATCCCACTAATATGTTTACTAAGCTTTCTTTCATGCGCGACCCGAGCGAAAGAGTCGATTGAGACTGTTTAATAGCCTCCGCCGGATTGGTTGTGATTTGGAGATCAGGCTCATTCATTACCATCAAATTGTCCCTCTCTATGGGATACAACTGAGATATAGGGTGGGAAACACCCACCCAAGTCTGGAGATACTTTCCCAACTCTGGTGGTTACTACCCATCCTATGATTATCGACAATTGTGCTTTCATTCAGTTGTATCATAGAAAATTAGAGGGCTGTGTAGAGCCAAGATGGATTCAAACACTCTTCATACAGGGTTAAAAAGAAGGAAATTAAATCAATCCTAAAATTCTCATACTCTAGATAAACAATACTCTCTCAACACAAGCCATTGCATTATTAGCACATCCTCGGTTTAGTTGCCAAGAACTAACTCAATCGTCATCTATTTTTCCCAGGCAACTCATTTGTAGTCAGGGCTTGAGCCCTGACTTGATGCAAGTTGAATGCACCGAGCTTAGAAACTTGCAAGACTTCACTTCTCCTTAAGCTGTATACGAAAGAGTTGCTCTATCAGTGAGAGCGACTTAACTACTTGAGGCCGATCGCATCTTGAATCTTGGCATTACTAAGATTCGCACCAGTTAGATTGGCATTCGCTAGGGTGGCGAGTTCCAAGTCAGCTTGACTGAGGTTAGCATTAGTGAGGTTAGCATCGGTTAAGTTGGCTCCTCTCAAGTCGCACTGAGTCAAATTGCTATAAGTTAAGTTGGCTTTAGTTAACTGGGTACTGATCAGATTGGCCTTTTCCAGGGTCGCACCGACCAATGTCGCATTCGTTAAGTCAGCGGAACGGAGTAAAGCTTGGTGCAGATCAACGCCATTCAAATTCGCTTTGCTGAGGTTAGCACTGAACAGGTAGGAGGAAGGGAGTTTAGCACCTGTAAGTTGAGCCGCCGTGAGGTTAGCACTGGCGAGTTTAGCATTCGTTAAGTCAGCACCCTCCAAGTTCGCCCCACTCAGATTCGCACGACCCAAATCTGCGCCCTTTAACTTGGCTCCCCGCAGGTTACTTCCACTCAGATCAGAACTTCGCAGGGTAGCCGCACTCAAAACCGCATCCTGAAGCTTTGTTCCTTTGAGCTTGGCATGATCTAAGTTAGCTTCACTTAAATTCGCCTGACGCAAGTCAGCCCCACTCAAGTTAACACTATCAGCGCTAATCGTCTGCAAACTTGCTCCACTCATTTGAGCGCCTGCAAGATTAGCGCCACTGAGGGTGGCAATCTGGAGTTGCGCCTCTTTTAAATTTGCCCCGCTTAAATTAGCAGCCCCTAGTTGGCTGCGAGTGAGGTCAGCTTTTTCCAAGTTGGTACTGGAAAGCTGTGCATAACTTAGCTTGGTTTCCCTTAAATTGGCACCCTTCAACTGAACACCTGTGAGGTTCGCACCGACCATGTCAGCGCCCTGAAGGTTAGCATTTTGGAGATTGGTTACTAGTGTTTTCTTGTCCTGCTTCCTCGCGCCCAGTTGTGCTTCTCTCAAGTTTGCACCTACAAGCACAGCTCCAGAGAGTTTAGCCCCAGTCAACTGGACACGGTTCAGCTTAGCGTTGCTCAGGTCAGCACCTTCCAGGTTGGCACCCTCCAGATTAGCACTGCTCAAATCTGCCTTTTGCAGATTGGCCTGGGCTAGCTGAGCATCTCTTAGATCACACTTAGGACAGGAATTTGTTGTTCGTAATTGTTCTAGGTGTTGAGGATTAGCGGCATTCGCAACAGTTACTAATCCTTGGCTGATTAAGCAGGTAGACACCAATAAACCGAAGATATCCAAAGCCTTGACCTTCCTAGCCCCCCCGACAAAAGTGGGAATGATAGAAGAGAGTGGTTTATTGAATAATCGTGTAGGCATCTTCTTCTTATGTTGAACTAACAACTAATCAACCCCGATATTGGATACGATAAATCCGGTTATTGGCTTCTTCCGTCACTAACAAACTACCATCTGGCAAGACCAGTAGCCCAACCGGGCGTCCCCAAGTGGTTGGCTCAGAAGGATTCACCAGAAAACCAGTGAGAAAGTCTTCATAGTAACTTCGAGGTCGTCCTTGGGCGTCGAAGGGGACAAAGACCACTTTGTAACCAGTTCCTTGGTTGCGGTTCCAGGAGCCACGAAAGGCAACAAATGCACCATTGCGATATTTTTCAGGAAAGGTTTGTCCATCGTAAAATTGCAACCCTAATGCCGCCGAGTGAGCCTGGAACAGGACATCGGGAGTCTGCGTTTTAGCCACTAGGTCAGGACGTTTGCTCTTTCCGTTGACTATCTGACGAGGTTCGATGAGATTTGGTGCCAGGTAGGCGTAAGGCCAACCGTAAAATTCGCCTTGGCGGATGCGTGTGAAGTAATCTGGTACGAGGTCATCCCCAATGCCGTCTCGTTCGTTGACGCTGGTGTAGAGTTCGCCAGTGGTGGGGTGAAAGTCAAGTCCGACGGGGTTACGCAAACCGTAGGCGAAGGTTTGTTGGTTGGAACCGTCAAGGTTCATCATCTGCACCGAGGCGCGAGGCAGGGGTTCTTCATCGACGTTGGATTTGGAGCCAATGGTGACATAGAGTTTTGTACCATCCGGTGAGGCAAGTACATTACGTGTCCAGTGCTGGTTGTAGCCACCAGGGGTCAGGTCAGCAATTTTCTGCCCTTTGCCAATTAGCTGCTGTTGACCTTTGGTGTAAGGAAATCGCAGGACAGCACCCGTGTTAGCGAGGAAGAACGAGTCGCCTGCAAAGGTCATACCAAAGGGGATATTGACAGCATTTTCTGCCGTTGCAAAAGCTTTGCGGACATCGGCAACGCCATCACCGTTAGTATCCCGCAAAAGGCGAATGCGGTTTGCCCTTGTTTCTGTCACCAAGACATCACCACTGGGAGTTAAGGTGAGCCAGCGCGGAGCGTCCAAATTATCAGCATAGACATTCACCTGAAAGCCTGAGGGAACCTTCAGTGTTGGGTTTTGCGGTACCGGGATGACGTTGGGTGACTTGGAGGCGCTGTTGGTAGCGAAGGCTTTGGGTAAACTATTAAGTGTGATTTTAATGGGTTGAGGCGTGAGCGTTGAGGTACGCACAGCGTTTTTCGTGGCTACCGCAGCCGCTTGCTTCTGTTGGGTTTGGGTGGTAGCAGCCGGTTGCTCGGCTGTTTGGGTCGATTGTTCTACTTTAGGCGTGGCAGTTTCTTGATTTGAGGTGCCCGGAGAGCTACAAGCAGCGGCTGTAGTTAGGAGCAACATGGGCATCAGGAAACGCAAAGGTTGCATGGCAATTTTATCGACACAAAACTACGGACTTATTTCCAGGGTAGTTGCTGAACTCGGAAAGGGATCAGCTTTGCTGCTGTTTGCGTAGCAGGTGCATAAGGCGTAGGCGATCGCAGGATATAAGGGTTCTCGCTGGTGTCGGGTACAGTTTTAACCTTTCTCCGTAATTTCCCGGAATTAATCATGGAATCTCAGTATTACTTTTGATTGCACTGCCAGACTCTAACGACTTTAGCGTCAGGAGCTTGGTCTATGGCACAACTCGACCCTGTCAAATCACTTCTAGACTGCGTATAGGTAATAGCATTCTGAGCATCTGGCTCGTTTGGCTGACAAGAGCATGTGTAGGATGAGGCTGAGGCCACAGCCTCTTGTTCCTGTTTTGCTCTAGCTTTTTCTTGCCACTTTGCGATCGCGCTGTGAGCCTCCCTAGACACAGGACTATCTGGCGGAACTTGTGCGATCGCTTCTTCTGCTGTCCTGATCGCCGTTTCCATGTCTGTGTCCCCTCTGGTTTGAGCGATATCAGTGGCTTTAGAGAGCAGTGTCCGTGCCTGATGTTCAGCCTGCTGTTTGATTAGCTGCTGCCGTTGCTGTCCTTGCCACTGAGCAATCTCATTCAAAGCTTGTTGGTATACAGAACTTTTGAAGGAAATTTGTTCAGCTAGAGCGATCGCTTTTTGAAAATCCCCCTCACGAGCTTTTTGTCTGGCGTTTTTAAGTTGCCTTAGCCCATTATCGATAAGGGGTTCGGTTGAATCTGATTTCAAAGATGATTTCCCTGTTCTACCTGATTTAGCTGTTGAATCCAAGCTCACTTTTAAGGCATCTTTTTTATCTGAGCCAGGCGTTACATCCAAGTTAGTAATTAATAGGTCTTTTCTATCCGAACTAGGCGTTAAATCAGGCTCAGTTATTAATGTGACGCTTGTAACTAAGTTAGCTGTTGAATCCGAGTTAGTAATTAATGTACCTTTTCTAACTAAGTGAGCCGTTGAATCAGATTTAGCGGTTGATATGTCTGTTGAGTTCGAGTGAACCGTTGAATCAGATTTAGCGGTTGATATGTTTGTTGGCTTCGAGTAAACGGTTGAATCCAACTTAGCGGTTGATGTATTCGTTGAGCCTAAGTTACTAGAGTGCCCTTGCAGGTAAGCGTAACCTCCTCCTACAATCACTAGCGCAGCTACGCCTAATTTCATCAGTAGAGGCAGTCTGTGATTAGAAGTAAAAGAAGGGTTTTTTCGTACTCTTACAGGTCGTAGTGTTTGGTTTTTAGAAGAACTTGAGATTGTGCTTTGTCTTGTCGTTTGGATGGTTGTTGGTTGTGCGGTAGATACAACGGGTTGAAGTAATGTCAGCGCCTGCTGCGTCGGTTTTTGAGTGGGTATGTATTCTTTAACAGTCGCTTGAAGGGTAGTTGTATGGGATAGATTTGGCAATTGCTGTAGGGATTGGAGGACTTCTGCGGCGGATTGGTAGCGGTCTCTGAAGTGGTAGCGCACCATCTTGGTTAAAATTGCCGCGACGCCTGGACTCACCGGTGCCAGGTGTTGCCAAATCAGCTCTCCTGTCTCGTCATCCTCTTCGAGTTGGTAGGGATATACGCCCGTCAACGCTTGAATTGCTACTCTGCCCAAGGCGTAAATGTCACTACTCGGACGTGGCTTGCCCCAATCCTGCTCGGTTGGAGTATAGCCAGGAGTGCCGATGCGGATACTGGTAGCCACGGACTGTTCTTGTCCTACCAGTGGTTGAACCTGCACTTGCTTAATCGCGCCGAAGTCAATCAGGACTAACTTATGGTCTAAGTCACGACGCATAATGTTGTCTGGCTTGATGTCCCGATGAATCACCCCTTGATTGTGTACAAATTCCAAAATCTCCAAGATTTCTACCAGTAGTTGCCTCACCTGATTTTCTGGCAACTGTTGACCCGGTAGCAGTTCTTGAGTCAGAGTATGTCCTTCAATGAATTCTTGCACCAAGTAAAACTCTTGGTCTTCTTCAAAGTAAGCCAATAACTGGGGAATCTGCTCATGATTGCTCAGTTTCACCAGAGTTTCCGCTTCTCTTTGGAACAGTTGTCGTGCTGTTTCGAGAAGGTTAGGGGAGTTACTAGCAGGTTTGAGATGTTTGACCACACAAGTCGGATTGCCGGGGATGTGCGTGTCTTGCGCTACATAGGTTTGACCGAATGCACCAGCTCCTAAGACTCGCAGGATTTGGTAACGTCTGGCTAAGAGCTGACCGATCATGTCTACTATGCCTTTGTATTCCACAGTTGTCTCGTGTTTCACCTATGGATACATTGTGTGGGCAAATCAGACGAAAGTTCCACTTGCAATGGCTACTTTATTAAAATTTTAAAAACCTCTAACTATCAATAGAGATGGGGGAATGGGGACTGAGAAGGCGCGATTTTTATCTCGCAATTTGTGCCTCTATAACTACAACGAAAAAATAAAAAATTATTGATTCGGAAAAACTACTTGCTACTTTTTGTTGCACTTCCAGACTCCAATGACTTTAGCTTCAGGGTCTTCGTTTGCCGAACAACTCGACCCCGTCAAATCGCGGCCTGACTCCTTATCCGTAACAGCCTTCTGAGCCTTTAGATCGTCGGGCTGACAAGAGCAGGTGTAGGATGATTTCACTGCCACGGGTTCCTGTTTTGTCGTAGCCTCTTTTGGCAACTGGGCGATCGCACTTTTATCCTCTATAGGAGTTTTATCCTCTATAGGAGGAGTAGTATTGGGAGGGCTTTTTGCGATCGCTTCTTCTGGTTGGTTGCTTGCCGTTTCAGTCTCTGTGTCCCTTCTTCTTTTAGGAACCTCTGTAGTATGAGCAAGCCGCCTCCTTGCCTGCCGTTCAGACTGCTGGGCTAGCTTCTGCTGTTGTTGTCTTTGCCACTGAGCGATCGCGTTTTGAGCTTGCTGGTATACAGAACTGCTAGGGGAAATTTGTGAAGCTAAAGCGATCGCTCCTTTCAAATCTCCGCTACTCGCTTTTTCTGTTGCGTTTGCCAGAAGGATGGGTTCATACTCCGAAAACGAAGCGGTGGAATCTGAGTTAGGGGTTGAGGTGCCCGTCCCACTCGATTTAGTGGTGGCTCTGGCTGTTCTATCCGATTTAGTGATTGCTGTACCTGCTTTACCCGATTCATCGGTGGAGATATCCGTTGAGTTCGAGCTAGCCGTTGAACCTGATTTAGCTGTAGATATTTCTGTTGGGACTGGGTTACTAGACTGCCAGTGCAGGTACGCATAACCTCCCGCTACACTCAGCAGCATTGCAACGCCGACTTTAATGAGTAGAGGCAAAGCGCTATCAGAACTCGAAGAAAAACGAGTTGTTGGTGTACTAACTTGCTGTAGTCTTCGGTTTCTAGAAGAATTGGAGGTTGTGTTTTGCCTTGCCGCTTGAGCATCTGGAAATGGTTCATGCTCATAATGGGTAACCCTATCTACAACAGTCTTGTCGAGGGGCGATGAAGGATGTTGCAGTTGCTGTAAGGCTTGCAGGGCTTCTGCGGCGGATTGGTAGCGGTCTTTGAAGTGGTAGCGCACCATCTTGGTTAAAATCGCAGCTAATCTTGGACTCACCTGTGCCAGGTGTTGCCAAATCAGCTCTCCTGTTTCGTCATCCTCCAGAATTTGATGCGGATACAAGCCAGTCAGGGCTTGAATGGCTACGATGCCCAAGGCGTAGATATCACTACTCGGACGCGGCTTACCTCGCTCTTGCTCGGTCGGTGCATAGCCAGGAGTGCCGATGCGGGTGCTGGTCGCCACGGACTGTTCTTGTCCTACCATGCTCAGCGAGGGAGTCTGCACTTGCTTAATCGCGCCAAAGTCAATCAGGACTAACTTATCGTCTTTGTGGCGACGCATAATGTTGTCTGGCTTGATGTCCCGATGAATTACCCCTTGGCTGTGTACAAATTCCAAAATCTCCAACACTTCTACCAGCAGTTGCTTCACCTGAGATTCTGGCAACTGTTGACCCGGTAGTAGTTCTTTCGTCAGAGTATGTCCTTCAATGAATTCTTGTACCAAGTAAAACTCTTGGTCTTCTTCAAAGTAAGCCATTAACTGGGGAATCTGCTCGTGCTTACCCAGTTTCACCAGGGTTTCCGCTTCCCTTTGGAACAGCTCTCGTGCTGTTTCTAGAAGTTTCGGGGAGTTACTAGCGGGTTTGAGGTGTTTGACAACACAAGTCGGGTTGCCAGGGATGTGCGTGTCTTGCGCTACATAGGTTTGACCGAATGCACCAGCTCCTAAGACTCGCAGGATTTGGTAACGTTTGGCTAGGAGCTGACCGATCATGTCTACCTCGCCTTTATCTTCCACGGTTTTCTTCAGTGTCACCTACGGCTCCATTGTCTGAGCAAGCCCAATCAAACCGCCACTTAAAACGGCTACTTCATGAAAAATTTAGAAAACTCTGGTGGAAAATTTGGTGAAGCACAGGAGATATGGCAAAAGGCAGAGGGCAAAAGGCAGAAGGTTGATTGTTGGTAGGTGGTCGTTTTAGCCGTTAAATCTGTACGCTGGCAACTGGGTACAGTGTTGCCGCCGCATACTCATCCAGGTATGAGCAAATTTTCGTTCTGCTCACTGTTCACTGCTCACTGTTCACTGCTCACTGCTCACTGATACTAAGTCGAACACTTGTATTGCTCCAGCAGTTGGGGAAGGTAGTCATATCCATCAACGCCGATATTTTTAACGATTTCATCTCGGTGCTGTCCTAATAAATTCTGGAAAGCTTCGGCTCCTAATTGACCCTGCAAAATTGTCAGTAAGCCTGCAGATTGACGCCACTCCTTGCAAGCAATTCGTTCCAAGAAATACATACTTACGCAAGCAATATAGAGAGCTTTGTCCAAGTTTTGCAAGCTATAATACGCTTCAGCTAGGTATGTAAAGTTCAGACCTTGAAGGTATAAATCTCCTGAAAACCTAGCAGCTTCAATTCCCTTTTCTAGGTATTCAATCGCTACTTGGGGTTGTTGCAAAGCAATGTGAGCAAGGCCAAGACTGTTGCAGGCGAGGGCTTGACTCTGACGTGAAGCGAAGCTATCCCACAGGGACGCATCCAATTTTTCCGACAACTGGAAACCTTGTTTTAGATACTCGATCGCCGTTTCATATACCGTCGGTTCCATCTCTTCCCGTTGCTGTGCTTGTAGCACCTCACTATAGCCAAGATTCGCCAGGGCATTCGCTTCTCCTAAGCGATCGCCGACGCTGCGGGATAGAATTAATGCGCGTTGGCTGTAGTTAATCGCTTCAGTATAATTTTTTTGGGCAACGCAGATTCGGCTTTTATGGTTGAGATTGGCAATTTCACAGGGTTGGTCACCGGCTTGGCGGGCAATCTCTAAGGCTTCTTGATGAAATGAATTGGCCCGTTCGTAGTGCCCTAAGACACGCTGAGAATAGCCTAATAGAGTTAGAATGCGAGCCTTTTCTTGAGTTCCTTCTACTTGCTTGAGGGGCTCATCGAGGTAGTTGAGGGTATCTTGTAGATACTCCCCTGAAAATGAGGCAAAAACTCCGCCGTAGAGGGGAAAGTAGGCTCGTTGAGCAAAGGTGCGTAGAATTTGTAACATCATCTGAAAACAGGCTTTGTTTACTTGTTGACGCACACTGCCATTGAGGCTGGAAGCACCATCGCAACCATTGGATAATTGGCACCAGATAATCGCGAACGTCAGATACGTGGAAATAGATGAAGCCGTTCCCCATTTTGAGCTATAAGGTTGTTTTTCAAACCAGGACACCAAGCCTCGTTGCACACATTGGAGAAGAACTGTTAACTCAACCCAAGCTTTCAAATCGGCGTGAGGTTGCTGACTGACTAATGAACTAGCGGATTGGTTGTAAGCGAGTGTCAAAAATAGCTGTTGCGCTAAAGGACTGCTC
>NZ_DATNPA010000566.1:0-5766 GCF_036703385.1 Allocoleopsis sp.
TTCGATTATCACCCCTTAGCGATTCCAGCTCCCTACAATCATTCCAACGTTGATTCGGATGAAGTCATCTACTACGTTGAAGGGAACTTTATGTCACGCAAAGGAATTGAGCGTGGCTCGATTACCCTTCATCCCGGTGGCATCCCTCACGGCCCACATCCAGGTTTGTACGAGGGTTCCATCGGTAAGGAACGGACGGAGGAACTTGCTGTGATGATTGATACGTTTCGTCCGCTGAGGCTGACTCAGAATGCTGTTGCTTTGGAGGACAACAACTATCCCTACAGTTGGATTGTGGAGCAATTTCCCTCGTAGGGTGTGTTAGTTTTTTTGTCCTATCGGAGTTTGTGGGTATGCCAATCGTGTGTTTTTTTTAACGCAGAGTCGCGCAGAGGGGTGCGCAAAGGGTCGCAGAGTTTTGGAGGGAAGATGTCAGTTAATTTTGTATGCAAACGAAATGATATAGCTGTCGCCATAAAAGTTAGGACAGATTGAACGACTTAAATGTCCAGGTACCAGTAATAAACCTTCTGCCTACTCCTGCGGAGAACGCTGCGCGAACTGCCCTGAAGCCTTCCGCCCTTTGCTACATCATCCCAAATCCGGAGCTATAAGCCCTTTCCCTTTTATCTTGAATTTCCTCCTCTTCTCTTCTCAGTGTCCTCTGTGCCTCTGTGGTTAGTTCTCAAAAAAGGGCGTAGTCACCCCAGATCCAATATCACTTACTAAGCATTCACAAACGGTGCGTTAGGGCAAGCCGAATGCACCCTACTACAACATAACCAAGAGGAATCTAATTATGATTCGAGTTCTGGCAGCACCTCCGAATAATCTGACCATTTCTTCACGCATCGAGGAACGCTGGCGTCGCGGTGAGCTAACTCAAGAGCAAGTGGACGACTTCCAACAGTTCCTTGCCGAAGTCGATCGCGAATTTTTCCAGCACCACATCATTACTAATAACACTTATACCCACTGGTTTAGGGAAGGCACAGCGACAGACGAACAGTTGCGGCACTTCCTCAAGCAATTCTCGGTGTTTTCTAATCAGTTCCTGGTAGCAGCTCTGTTAAAAACGATTAACTCGCCCACCCTGCAACAGTCAAGGACGACGCGAGAAATTTTGTTAAATGAGCTAGGTGTCATCTACCGCAAGTCAGAACAACCAGTCAGCGCTCACGTTTCCCAGACGGAGGAGGAAAAAGATCGGGATGGCGACCCCGAACTCGTCAGCATCGAGGGTACGGTGGATGGTGGCATCTGCCGCTTTAAAGCAGCTCATTTTGAATGGTTAATTGGCGTGGCTCAAGGGTTGGGGTTAGACTACGCAGACATCGGCAAGCGCAAACATGGCAGTTCGACAACTCTACACTTTTGCGACGAGTTGATCCGCCTCTACGGCAGCGACGACCCGAACATCGCTGAGGGAGCCAGTTTTGCGGTCGAGAACTGGGCGGCGGCTGGATTTTGGCAAGAATTGGAAGATGGTTTGCTGCACATTAAGCAGACACGTTACTCACACCTGCATCTCGCCTTCTTCACCTGGCACAATCGGGTTGAGGGACAGCACGCTGGGCACACGCTGGAGGAACTCGAAGAGGTCTACTTCAAGCCGGACTTTGACTGCACTAAGTTCATCCAGGGGGGTAGAGAGATACTGGATGCGATCGCTGTTTTCTGGGATGGGCTAAACTGCGATCGTGCTCCTTGACGAGAAATTTTAGATTGAATGGCACTGACTTAAGAACTCTCCATACCTCACCAGCCAACCCTTGTGCAGGGGGTCTGGGGGAGGCACTCCGTCCCCCAGTGGGGGGTTTCCCCCCAAACCCCCCAATCTGGGTTTTTTCAAAGAACGACTACTTCTTGCTTAAATCAGTGACTTTCCGCTTAGATTAATGTTAAGAAAAGCTCACTTGCTGCTCTACATAATTCTTCAATTTCTCAAGCGTCATATCACCGCAAGAAGCGATGTAGTAGGTACCGTGCCAAAACGCATCCTTACAAAAGTTATCGATACAAGCTTTGAATTCCTTGCGAATCAAACGGCTGGAAACTGTCTTAAGATTGTTCACTAACTTGCTCAGTTGTACCTCTGGAGGGAAGTCAATGAGCAGATAAACATGACTATCATCACCATGAAAATCTTCTAGCTTGCATCCCCACTTCTGGCAGGTTGCCGTGAGAATTTCGCGAAGGCGCTCCAGCATTGCCGAATTGATGACCTTACACTGGTCTTTCGTCACAAGCACTAAATGAAACTTTAGGCTATAAGCGTTTCTGTAACCTTTGTTTAATTGCATAGCGCTAAGTTTGTGTATAATAGAGATACGATACTAATCTACTAGTACCGAATCTCTTCTTTTTTAGCAGTAGGAAACTGTCAAGCACAGCAATGCCATAACTGGGGCAAGACAGAAAGCACTCTGAAACAAACCAAATCTGCAAATCTCCCGAAGGCTATAAATTGGGTTGCTCTGGTGTCGTGGAGAATCAGGCGATTAAGGAGAGAGCCACACTATTAGGTCGTAGAAGAATCGCTCCACTTCATCTGTAAACAAGTAGCTCCAAATCGATTATCAGGGCGCTTTTAAGAACTTACCGACTATTTTACTCTCAAATGTAGCTTCAAAACGCTTTTTTAAAGCCTAGAAGCCGTCACATTCAAACACAATCATTGTGGAGTAGGCAGACTGTGACTGAGAACATTTATGTCTTAGCTATGAGATTGAAATAGTCCAAAATTGGAATTCTACAATCAATAATCTTAACTAGAGGTTCCATCCTAGTTAACTTATTGTTATACGGCTGTGGATTTTTAAGAGACATTCCTCCAGGTCAATAGCAGGTTCAATCCTAAGGTTGAGGTACTTTTAACCACTGTAATTATACAGTTATTAGTGGGAGGAAGTTAGGCAAGATTCTGGCCTTCTTGACTTAGCAGAAGCAGGGTTCCCAACGGAGTTCAAGCTAATCTGCTCTAGCTTAGCGTATATATCTATACGTTATATATCCTGTGTAGCAGTACACAACCAAGAAATGAATCGCTCTAAACTTCAACCTTGAACGTGCTTTCAGATTAGCGATCGCTCAACTTCTCATCGTTGTGTTCATCATAAGTTAGCAGGAGATAGATTATGGATAGCTCATCATTCCAATTAACATTAGAACAGCAGTTTCAAATGAGACTGATGGAAGAATCAGCTCAGCGAATGAGTCGGGAACAAATGCAGGATATCTTAATTCAGACAGCCCGACTACTGATGGTGAAAGAGAATGTCATCCGAGATTTGCTGAGAAATTGTTCCATTTAACTCAGTGACTACATTGAGAAGGAATAGTTTACCCGTCTCTTAAAAGGGGTGAATAGCGATGGCAGAGCAACTTTCGCTCGAACAAATTGTGACCTGTGGTGTGGATAAAAATACAGCGGCTGTAATAGTTCCGCAGATTAATCAGTGGCTGTCCTCTTTACCAGCCAGGGAATGCTGGCAGCAACTCACACAACACATTTTGAAGCCCGAACACCCCTTTCCACTGCACCAACTCTTGTATGAAACAACCTTCTTGGATTGGGATGTAAACCAGGGACTGCCTCCAGCTTGGTTCCCTGGAGACAATCAGCTCCAAACGACCCATATTGGAGAGTTGATCAAGCAGTTCAAGATGAGTTCCTATGTTGAACTTCATGCTTGGTCTGTGCAACATCGCGCCGAGTTCTGGGACGTGATGATTCAACGCCTGGGTATCCGCTTCCAGCAAAACTACGAGGAAATCGTTGACCTGTCCCAAGGCATCGAATCTCCTCAATGGCTAGTGGGTGCTCGCCTCAATATTGCTGAGAGCTGTTTTCAGGCACCCGCAGACGACCCCGCCATTATCTTCCAGCAGGGTGGAGGTTCGCTTGCGACTCTAACCTATGGAGAACTTCATGCCCTGACTAACCGAGTTGCCAATGGACTGGTGGATGCTGGCTTTCAACCCGGTCATGCGATCGCAATTGACATGCCCATGACGGCTGAATCAATCGCGATTTATCTAGGAATTGTTAAGGCAGGTTGCGTAGTCGTCTCGATTGCCGACAGTTTTGCAGCTGCCGAAATCACAACGCGGTTACGCCTGTCTAAAGCCAAAGCCATCTTTACTCAGGACTACATTCAGCGTGCTGGCAAGCAATTGCCCCTTTACGCCAAAGTCATTGACGCCGATGCGCCTACAGCCATTGTTCTTTCTCAGGATTCCTCCCAGTTGGTTGAACGGCGTCCTAATGACCTGACTTGGGATGAATTTCTCAGTTCAAACGAGGAATTTCAGGCCATTGCCGCTCATCCTCATGCTTACACCAATATCCTCTTCTCCTCCGGCACTACCGGAGAGCCAAAGGCGATTCCCTGGAGTCAAACCACCCCAATTAAATGCGCCGTTGATGCACATCTGCACCACGACATCCACCCTAAAGATGTGGTCGCGTGGCCTACCAATTTAGGATGGATGATGGGGCCGTGGCTGATTTACGCCAGCTTGGTGAATCGAGCAACCATTGCCCTCTACGATGGGGTACCCACAGAGCGAGGATTTGGGCAATTCGTTCAGGATGCTCACGTCACCCTGTTGGGAGTCGTACCCAGTCTGGTGAGTGCCTGGAAAACGAGTGGCTGTATGAAAGGGCTGGATTGGAGCGCGCTCAAAGCATTCAGCTCGACGGGTGAGTGCTCTAATCCACAGGATATGCTGTTTTTGATGTCCCTGGCGGGGTACAAACCCATCATCGAATACTGTGGTGGTACTGAAATTGGTGGGGGATACATCACGGGTACTCTAGTACAACCCTGCGTTCCCTCAACCTTTACGACACCTGCTTTGGGTTTGGATGTGGTCATTCTCGAAGAAAACGGTCATCCTGCCGACAAAGGCGAGATGTTGATCATCCCCCCTTCTATTGGCCTCTCCACCGAGTTGCTCAACAAAAATCACCATCAGGTGTACTTCGCTCATACTCCCCTTCTTCCTATCTCCCCCACTCCTCTACGGCGTCATGGCGACCAGATGGAGCGATTGCCCAACGGCTACTACCGCGCCCAAGGTCGGGTGGACGACACCATGAACCTCGGTGGAATTAAGGTCAGTTCATCAGAAATTGAGCAAGCACTCTATAGCGTCGAGGAAATCTGCGAAGCGGCTGCGATCGCAATTTCTCCTCCTGGAGGGGGGCCGAGTCAATTAGTCATCTATGCCGTGGTTACACCAGACTCTCATAAGGATACAGCAGCACTTAAGTCTGACTCACAGCAGGCGATCGCACAACATCTTAACCCCCTGTTCAAAATTCGCGACCTCATCCTAGTCGATGCCTTACCCCGCACCGCCTCCAATAAGGTGATGCGTCGGGTGTTGCGCGATCGGTATCCGTTGCAATCTGTCAGTCTACAACGACTTAATTAAGACGAATAGCAGTTACTTAAGGGAAATGGCACTGACTTAAGGGAAAGTTGATCGTTTCTAGGAAAAACCCAGATTGGGGGGTTTCCCCCCAAACCCCCCACTGGGGGACGGAGTACCTCCCCCAGACCCCCTGCACAAGGAGTGGTTGGTGAGGTAGGGGAGTTCTTCAGTCAGTGACATTTGACTTAAGTCATATCAGTGCCATTTCAAATTAAGACGAAAAACTTCTCCTCTTCTAATCTCACCTCGGAGTCCTCTGCGCCTGGAGTGGTTCGTTAAAGAGTTATCGCTGTCGCCATGTGAGAACAGATTTAGCCGCTGAAA
>NZ_DATNPA010000567.1:0-15415 GCF_036703385.1 Allocoleopsis sp.
AGTGGTATCGGTTCTGATAACCAAGTGTTTGACCGGGGTATGATTCCGCTGCAAGCTGGATGAGTCATTCCAATCGAGTCCGCAAAGAGCGATCATGGAGAAAGGCTTCGGTGAGCTGGGATGAGGAAACGACCAGTGACACTATTTATATAGATGTTAATGTCGATCCTAGAGATATTGGCTACATTGAAATCTATCTAAGTTAACTAAAAATGATAGGTGAGCCGTAAGCTCTTGAAGTGTATTTCAGGCTTCGAGGCTCAGGGCGGGCATAGGGGCGAGTGTCCCTAGATTACTCAAGACTCTTATAGGGATAGTAGTATGCAGTCTGAACAACAACAGCGCATCATGGGCTACTTCATTGAGGAGGCAAAAGACCACCTCAATACCATTGAGCAGGGTTTGCTAAGTCTGCAAAGCACAATGGAAGATAGGGAGATGCTTAATGAAATCTTCCGGGCGGCTCATTCCGTCAAAGGTGGGGCAGCGATGTTAGGCATTAACAGCATTCAGCAAACAGCCCATCGCCTCGAAGACTGCTTTAAAATCCTACAAGAGTCACCCGTCAAAGTAGACCACCAGTTAGAATCCCTCTTCTTGCGGGTATTTGATACCCTTCAGGCACTTGTAGAGCAACTTCAAAGTCCGTTTGGCCTAACCGACGAAACAGCCAGCAACATTATGTCAGGTGCTGAGCCGATTTTTGAGGAACTCAACACGCATTTAGAAAAGCTGGTCAAGAAAGCGGAAGGTTCTTCTGTGGCAACAGTTGAAGCGCCCAAGGTAGCCTTGGCAAATTCTGATATGAATACAGGTAATACCAAAACTCTGCCAGCTAACTTTAAACGAGACGTCCTGATAGAACTTCGGGAGATGTTACAGCTGTTTAAACAGCAAGACTCTCCCTCTCATCGGGAATCTTTACAGGTACACTGCCTGCAACTAGGCCGGTTAGGCGAGCCAATGGACTTGCCAGGTTGGGGTGAGTTACTCGAAACCGCAAGATTAGCGATCGCATCTCCCTCCAATTCTTATCGTCTGCTTGCCAATGTTGTCATCAAAGAAATCAAACAAGCGCAAGAATTAGTGGGAGCCGGTCGCTCGGTTGAAATTTGCGCGACCGAACAGCTCAAATCCCTCGCACCCAAGTCTCCCGACTCTGAGCTAGCGGGAGCATCACAAGCTCAGGATTCAGAATTGGGTCTCACCTTTGACGTGGATAGCGAACAAGACGCTAAATCGTCTGAAATAGAACAAACCCATAGCCATCAGCTTCAAGATCCGAGTGAATCATCCTTAACGAATCTATTTGAGAACTCAAATACCGAGCTTCAAGCAGACCTACAGGACTTCACAGCCGAAACAATAGTGGCAGAAGATAGCTCTTCCCATGAAGTCTTTGTCCAGTCACAACAGAAGAAAACGAGAAGGATTTACCGATTTGCCGCCCCCAGTGAGCCAGAAGTTGGCCCAGCAGAACTTAACACTTTGGCTGATATTTTTGAAGGTCAAACTCCCGATCTCGATGAAACCTGGCAAGAAGAAGAAATTATCATTTTAGATGGTAACCCGTCAGCAACTCACTCAGGAAACTTATTTACTTTGGACGAGCAAAGCGATTATTCTGACCTCGTCGGTGAGCTAGACAGCTTTGACATCGAACCCGGAGCGTCTAGTAGCGAAGACTTCATGGATTTGTTTGAGGACAAATCGCTAGAAGAGGTCGTTCCTCCCTCTCAAGAACTCACCAATTCGGGCTGGAGAACTCTTGACGCTAAAACACCACTAGGTACAACAGATGAAGTGACGGATGACTTTTCCGATCTGCTATTTGAGGCAGATAGCCCTGATCCAGGGCTCACTTCTAGTAGCGCGTCAGAGGACTTAAGCAGTTTATTTGGGGATAGCTTCTTTGAAGAAAACACTCCTTTTGAACAAGACCTAGAAGATTTTGACTTTGAAGCTGACGCCACCCCCCAATCGCAGCAGGATGATGAACTCTTTGCCATGCCAGTGGCGGATGTGTTTGAAGAAGCCCCAGAGCCCTTCTTGCCCGATACAGAGGTGTCAATAGAAGGTGAACACATTTTAACTGAGAGTTTTACTGCACCGGAAAATGACTTTCTGGCCTTTGAAGACTCCGCACAGGAACTAGAAAACGTGGAGGGTGAGGAGATCTGGTTGGACTCCGCTTCACTGAGCGAGTCGGATATGGACTTTGACCTACTGGACATTTCTGATAGCTCTTCCGATGTGGCTCAAAGATCTGAGCACCCTGCGGATGCTGCTCCAGAAGCGCAAGGGGGGGGAGATGAGCCGCTAATAGACGACCCATCGGCAGATTTCAGCTTTGAAGAATTGGTATTGGATGAATCGTCGGCAGACTTTGATTTCGACGCCAGTGACGATTTAATGGGAAGTGAGGTAGTAGATTATACCACAGCGGCAAGCCCACAATCCGAGGTTTTTGGCTTCGATACCGCTGCCCAGTCTCAGGTAACCGAGCTATCCCAGGATGGCAATTTCTTCGATACCCCCACCGATGACATCCGTGATACGGAGAGGTTTTCAGATTTTGTTGGGGACAACTTGGTATCTACTGATGAGCTGAGCGACGTAGATGATTGGAGCTGGGACGAAGAAAGTGAAATTGTCCTAGATGACTCAGCTAGCTTCGATCTGGGCGGAGAGTTCACCGAGGCAGGGACGGCTGCTCCGAGGCCAGAAAGCATAGAGGAATGGAATAGTGACCCCACTGCGTTCGTTGCCGAAGCGTCGTCTTCATTGGAGGAAGCTCCTACTGAAGAGTCTTTTGGGGATTTGAATGAGTCAGAGTTGACCTTTGATGAGTTCGAGTTAGCAGGAATGGACGCCGCCGATGAATCATCCCCCTTGGATTTGGATGTAGAGGAGACATCTACCAGTGCCTTTAACTTTGAGGCGGACAGCAGTGGGGAGATGGATAACTTCTTTGAGGAGGGCTCTAGCGCATCATCCCCCTTGGATTTAAATGTAGAGGAGACATCTACCAGTGCCTTTAACTTTGAGGACAGCAGTGGGGAGATGGATAACTTCTTTGATGATGAAGCACTCTCCGCCAGCGTGGCATCCCAAAGCGCTGCATTGGAGGCTCTAGAAGCCTTTGAGGAGTTGTTAGAGGTTCCCTCCGTAGAAGCTGGAGACCCAGGAAGCGAAGGGTTGGAGTTCCCAGCTCTAGAGGAACTAGAAGCTAGCTCTGATTTTGGTGACCTGGACGGCTTCTTTGATACAGAGGAAGCGATCGATACCGCTGGGCCGCATGTCGAGCAGACACTCGATTTTGACGAGTTTTCTTTCTTGGACACTCCAGAGGCAAGCGATAGCCAAGGGGTAGCAAATCCCCAGACGTCACCTTCTCAAGAACAAGCGTTTGAAGAATTGCTCTTCGAGTCGAGCGCTTTTGAGTCAGAACAGACGGCTGGGTTCTCGGATGCTTTATGGGATACCAGTGAGAGTGATTTGTTTGACCTGGGAACCACAGAAGCTCCCTCCACGGACATGGAGAGCGCGGTTTTAGAGACTGCGCCTATATCAGACTTCGATGCTATGTTTGGGGGTGAACAGCTAGAGGAAACCCATAGCGCAGCAGTAGAAACGCCAGAACTGTCTGATTTTGACTGGTCAGCGTTCTCTGACACTCATGAACTCCCTAACGCGGCGCTATCGGAAGAGCTGAATTTTGACACGGATAGATTGCCTGGTGACTCGTCGTCACTTGAATGGACGTTTGATGTACAGGAAGAAGGAACCGCAGAGGCTCAAGCCCCGCTGTTTGAATGGGAAGATGCGGATAGTGCCGCGTTCGGGACGCTAAATATATCGGCTCCTGAAGGCGCTGTTGAGAGTGCCGCACCAGAGAGTCCGTTCCCCTCAGACTTAGATGGACTGCTAGGTGATGAAATTGTTGGAGACGCTCATGACCTCGATGTTTCAGAGGAGAACCGATTTGAAACTGAGCTGGAGGATGGGCACGAGCAAGAGCCAGCGGCGGCATCAGCTGATGAGTTCCTAGATTTAAACTGGCAAGGTGCAGATGCGATCGATGCAGCCAATCTCGATCATTTCCTAAGTGGTGAGACAGATGAGGCTACGGACGCCCAAAATTGGGATGAGCTGTTGAATGCGGCTGAAAAGGCAGAGGCTGATAACGGCGATAGTGATGCGCTCTCAGATAGCCAAGCGGACCCAATAGCCTTTAACTTTGAGGACGCGGAAGATGGCACAGAAGCCGCGTTCGATCTGGATTGGGAACCAGAGGAGAGCAATCACCTGTTCGCCGAAGCTCCAGAGGAATCAGCAGCGGTTAGTTCTCCAGCCTTTGAATTTGAAGATTTAGAAGCCATGCTAGCTGGGGGCGACGAGATCGCCGCTTCGGGTCTGCAAAGCTGGGACACCAGTTCCGGCAATGGTGCACTCAACGGCTTAGATGAATTTGCAGATTTAGAGGCGATGCTGGCTGAGGAGACGAGTGCCCCAGCGGCCAAATCAGCAGACCTTGATGTGTTCAACGACCTTGATGCTCTTTTGCTGGAAGAGGCATCTGCGGCGGCTCCACCAACCCCAGCATCTGTGAATCGTGCGACACCAAAGGTGGGTTCCCTAGAAGACGAATTTGGAGACCTGGAGAGTCTACTAGAGCAAGCGGATAAGACAATGGGTGGCCCTCCGGCCGCCATGCTTGACCAAGGCAGAACACGTCCTCTCATGCGTCCCCGTCCCACTAGGGTGTTTGAGCATACAATGCGGGTGCCCGTCAAACATCTGGACAGCCTTAGCAATTTGGTAGGGGAACTGGTGGTAAACCGCAACACCCTAGAGCAAGACCAGGAACGCTTGCGACAATTTTTAGATAATTTATCGCACCAAGTCTTAGCTCTGAGCGATGTGGGGGCGAGGATGCAAGATTTGTATGAGCGTAGTCTCCTGGAAAGTTCGCTTTTGGCAAGCCGTCCGGGCAATCGTTTTCCAGGGCATTCGGATGGCTCCTCCCCTCAGCCTCATTCAGGGGTAGAATACGATCCCCTAGAAATGGATCGTTTCACCGGCTTCCATTTGCTTTCCCAAGAAATGATCGAGCTGATTGTCCGAGTACGAGAGTCGGCGTCTGATATTGAGTTTTTGGTGGATGAAACTGACCAAGTTGCCCGGATGTTGCGCCAAATCACCACCCAGCTACAAGAAGGACTGACACGATCGCGGATGGTGCCCTTTGCCCAGAATGCTGATCGCTTACTCCGTGCCGTACACGAAATTGCCCGGAAGTTAGGCAAGGAGGCTCAGTTGCAGGTCGAGGGTCGGGAAACCTTGATCGATAAGATGATTCTCGAACACCTTTATGACCCAATGACGCACTTGGTCAACAACGCCCTGACTCATGGGATTGAGTCGCCAGAGGTACGCAAAGCAGCGGGTAAACCAGCTGTTGGAAAAGTGGTACTCCGGGCTTTCCACCAAGGCAACCAAACCGTTATTTCCATCTCCGATGATGGGGCAGGCATCGATGCTGAGCGTGTAAGATCCAAGGCCATTCAGCAGAAACTGATTACTTCAACGGAGGCTAGAACTCTGACGAATGTAGAGTTGTACGACTGTCTGTTCCACCCTGGCTTTAGCACTAAAGACAAAGCCGACGATTTCTCCGGACGAGGTGTGGGTATGGATGTTGTGCGCACCAGCTTGAGTGAAATTCGCGGAACTATTCACATTGATTCCACCGTTGGCAAAGGAACGACCTTTACCATTCGTCTGCCTCTGACCTTGAGTATTTGTAAAGCGCTCTGCTGCCTCAGCGATCGCGCCCGCATCGCTTTCCCAATGGACGGGGTAGAAGACATGATGGATGTCTTGAATGAGCGCGTTCAGAGAAATCCCGAGGGTCAATCCTGCATCCAATGGCGAGACACACTCCTACCCTTTCACTCCCTCTCGGATCTACTGACCTACAAGCGGCAACTGAGCCGTAACACGGTCTACGGTGGCAAACGGGAAGATGACATGATTTCGATTGTTGTGCTGCGCAGTGCTGGTAATTTCCTCGCCATCCAAGTCGATCAGGTGTTGGGCGAACAGGAAATCGTGATTAAGCAACTCGAAGGGCCACCGCCTAAGCCCGTGGGAATCGCTGGAGCTACCGTATTAGGGGATGGTCGAATTATGGCGATCGCTGATGTCTTGGAACTAATCGATCTGGCTAACGGACGGATTCGCAAAGATGGTGGTGTTACCATCTGGCCGAGGGAAGAGGCTCAGGTCGAAGCTTCAGCAGAAATCACAGACACCAAGTCTGAGCCGATGGTTCTCATCGTCGATGACTCCATTACTGTGCGTGAACTGCTCTCAATGACCTTCAGTAAATCCGGTTATCGGGTCGAACAAGCGCGTGACGGTCAGGAAGCCTGGGATAAACTTCGGTCAGGTCTGCCTTGCGACATTGTCTTCTGTGACATCGAAATGCCAAGAATGGATGGTCTGGAGTTGCTGTCCCGGCTTCAGAAAGACGAAAACCTCTGCAATCTACCCATTGCGATGCTGACCTCTCGTGGTGCTGATCGACACCGACAAATGGCAGCTCAGTTGGGAGCAAGTGGCTACTTCACTAAGCCCTATCTGGAAGAAGTACTCCTTGACGCGGCTCAGCGGATGATTAAAGGGGAAGTACTGTTTAACAGTAACAGTAACGCTTGAATAGTTGAGGGGTTAAAGGTTAAAAAGTTGAAGGTTGAAGGTTAGAAGGTTAAAACGTTCAACTAGCGAACTTGCTAACCTTCAACCTCTCTTGGGATTAATCATCGGAACCTCCAGGAAACCCCGTCCTTTAAGGACGGCTGCGATTCGTTCTCTCGAAATGAGTATCAATACTCAAGGATGAGGTGAAAGTCTCACGTCCGGTTCTGTAGGCGAGGCAGGTAGGCGACTACCTGACCTTAGCCAGCGGAGGATGTCAAGAATGACTAGACTGATATTTTGAGGCATCAAATGCTGACCAACAAACGAGTTCCCCAGCGCTTGGGTACTGTGCTGGCTGTTATGAGTCTCTTGGGACTAGCAACCGTGCCCGAACCAGCGGCAAAAGCTCAGGATGTGGAACTAAAATTGGGCATTGTGCAGCGCTTTGGCGAGGCACCCACTGACCAGCTCACCTTAAAAGCCACCTCAGGCGATCGCTTGACGGTAAGCTTTTTGTCAGGTGACATGAAACCAAAGACGGCGCAAGTGGAGAGTCTGAAGCTGGAAACGGTGATGCAACCGCTACAGACTCCGGTACTCGAAGAGAATTTGGTTCTCAATAACGAATCTACCTTTGAAACCGCAGAAGACAAAGCCAACCAATGGCGGCAACTTGGCATTGAGGTGGAGATTACCCAGCCGGAGCGCTGGCAGGTTTGGGCAAAGCGGGATGTCTATCCAACGCCTTTACTGCGGCGTATGCTTCTGGAAAAGCTGAAAGCTCAAGGCGATACAACGGCTTACCTCAGTACAAAAATGGTGGAAAAAGTACCAAGAGCCTCATTTGTGGTCAATGGCTTTCGCTACAGTCGTCGGCAGTTGGAGATTTCTGCTAAAAAAAATCTCATCCAGGTCAGTCGGGGCCAGGATAACAAAAACCCTCGTCTCTATGCTGGACATTTACAAATCCAGCCGAATGCCTATGGTAACTACACTCTGGTGAATCAGGTACCCCTAGAAACATATCTGCGGGGTGTGGTACCTCACGAAATTGGTGGGGGAGCACCTTATTCCGCTGTAGTTGCCCAGACCATTCTAGCCCGAACCTATGCCCTAAGGAACCTGCGCCGATTTGCGGCGGATAATTATGAACTTTGTGCTGATGTCCACTGCCAGGTGTACAAGGGACTAACAGATACTGTGCCCCTCGCTGACAAAGCGATCGCACAAACCAAAGGATTGGTACTAACCTACAATAACGAGCTAGTCGATGCCCTGTATTCTGCTACTACTGGCGGCGTCACGGCTCCTTTTGCTGATATTTGGAACGGGCCAGAACGTCCTTACTTGAGAGCGATCGTGGATTCCCCCAGCCCGGTCTGGAATTTGGCGCAAAAATCGTTAGCCGATGAAAACAATTTCCGCCAGTTCATTAACTTGAAGCAGGGATTCAATGAAACAGGGCGAGATGTCTTCCGTTGGCGCAGAACGAGAACCTTAGAACAAATAGCACAGCATCTAAAACGCTATCTCAAAAATAGAAACAATTCCCTGGTCAACTTCACCACCATTAAGCAAATACAAGTGGTGAAGCGATCGCCTGCGGGACGAATTCTTAAACTTGTAGTACAAACCGATATCGGCAACCTTGAAATTGATAAAAATGATGCCCGTAGCGCCTTTGAACCTCCCTTAAGTACGCTCTATTACCTAGAGCCAATCTACGGAGCTGATAAAAGCCTCCAAGGCTATGCATTTGTAGGCGGTGGCTTTGGGCATGGCGTCGGTATGAGTCAAGACGGTGCCTATAACTTAGCTAAACTTGGTTGGTCAGGAGAGAAGATTTTGAATTTTTACTATCCCGGCACTCAAATCCAACCACTATCGTCTTCAATTATCTTCTGGAAATCGCCAGAAGTTTCCTCAACGCTTCAGCCTGCTGCAACGAAACGGTAATTTGTATGAATATCGTTTGGTATCAGCACAATTTATGAAGCAGGAACACGGTTGATGTGTTCCTGCTTAAATTCTCTTTTGCACTCAATCCCACCCAACCCAGCCAGAAAGCTAAATCGCTTACTGGATTGGGGGCGGGCAAAAAAAACGTGCGATGCTTGCGGCACTGCACTATGACCAGTTCGATGTTGTCAGGGTGCTTTGTGCGATCGCACGCCTCCACAGACTTGGAACTGGAAACTGTTTTGTCTTTTTTCCGCCTCTTAGTACAATTCTTCCTCTTGGTGCGTCAGGATGGTGCAATCAGATGTGGGGTAAGCGACACAAGTCAGAATGTATCCTGCCTCAATCTGCTCGTCATCCAAGAAAGACTGATCGGATTGGTCAACTGTGCCTTCTTTCAGCTTGCCAGCACAGGTCGAGCAAGCACCAGCGCGACAGGAATAGGGTAAGTCAAGACCTTGCTCTTCAGCGGCGTCGAGAATGTACTCGTCGTCGGGAACATCAATCGTAGTATCTAGCCCTTCAGCTTCGTTGATTAATCTTACTTTGAAAGTTGCCATCAGAATCCTCTCTGTTGATTTGAATCGGCAGTTTAAATCTTTGGTTGAGCGTACTTCACACAAGCGCACTTCGTCTTTAGGAAGGTTGGCGGGTGCAGTGTTCGCTTCATTTCTGATACTACGAGAAAAAGCTAGAGAGGTTAGACGGGATTAGGAATGAAATTCTGAAATGATTATTATATTAATTATTCTTATGTCATCAGCACGACACAGACGGGTCAAAATTAAGCCCCTAAGCAGCTCTCAAGTTGACTGATCGTAAAAGGTTTTCAATTTTCGCAGCTCTCCTAATTCCCCTTCAAGATTCCTATTAATCAGTATTAATTATATTTATAGATACAATCAATGATTTGTTCTTAGACATGGTCGCTTTTTGACACGGATACTCTTCACTAATTATCCCCCCTGATACCCGTAAGGTTAACGCCAAAAGTATCCAGAAGTTTAGCCATCCCGCTCAAAATTAGAGACTATGGCATGGGAGGCCGCTAAGAAAGCCGTAACATCTGCCTCGCAAGTATTGAAAGCCGTAACCAATCGCACAGTAGTCGAATCTTCTCCTCCCCAACGGTAGAAGTAGAAACCATTGGCAAGAAGACCGGAAATCACGGCCTCAGGCAGCTGAATGAAGATTTCGTTCGCTTCCACTGGGTAACAAAGCTGCGCACCTGGCAATCCTAGGAGTCCCTGAGCTAGCTTCTGCGCCATCCGATTAGCGTGGTCAGCATTCTTTAACCACAAATTATTATTGATATAAGCCAAAAGCTGGGCTGAGAGGAATCGCATCTTCGAGAACAGATGACCACTGCGCTTGCGACGATAGCCAAAAGTCTGAGCTAAAGCTTGGTTGAAAAAGACCACTGCTTCCGCTGCCATTGCGCCATTCTTGGTTGCACCAAAACAGAGGACATCGACACCCGCACGCCAAGTTAAGTCAGCAGGAGAACACCCCAAGCTAACTACGGCATTGGCAAAACGTGCGCCATCGATGTGTAGGTAAAGATGATGGCTCTTTGCCACCTCCGCAAGGGCACCAATTTCCTCGGGAGTATAGACGGTTCCGGCTTCAGTAGCCTGGGTGATGCTGACGCTGGCGGGTTGTACGTGATGCACAACACCCGCACCTGAACGTGCTAGAACAACTGCTAAGTCAGGAGCTAGAAGTTTCCCATTAGAGCCAGAAAGCGTGACTAACTTCGCACCACCTGTGTAAAATTCAGGTGCGCCGCATTCATCGACATTAATGTGCGATTCGGCATGGCAGTAGATAGCTCCAAAAGGTGGAGTCATCACCGATAGGGCAAGAGCATTGGCGGCTGAGCCAGTTGCTACCGGAAACACCGTTATGTCTGTCTCGAATAAATTGCTCAACTCAGTCTTTAAGCGCTGAGTGTATTCATCCTGTCCATAGGGCATCGCGACTCCTTCATTAGCCGCACTCAAGGCTGCCATGATTTCCGGCGAGACTCCGGTGACATTATCGCTAGCAAAGTTCATTGTTTTAAGCTGCTCCACCTCTAGTTTGTACTAGCGTTGCTGTTAGAACGCTCGTGGGATAGGCATCTTGCCCGTCCAAATCTTGCAAGTTAAATATGGAATAGCTTAGTATTTCAGGTTCTAGCAGGATGACGATTAGCTCTTTGATGCCGTCTTACAAGAATGAAAGGTGATCGCTGTTTTGATGATGGCCTCTACTGCCGATTCTGTAACTTTCTCATTTCCTCTTGCACCCCGACTGCAATCTGCAAGGCTTGATCGAGTACTCTTCCATACTCGCTGGCCTTGTCGGTTAATTGTAGCGCTGTCAAAGCTGTCAAATTCGTTGTAAACAGCTGAGGGTGTGTGGCAATAAACTTTTTGTTCTCTCTCAGGATTCTTTCGGTCTTCAGCGCCCGCTCTAAATCGGCTTTCATCACACTCAGGGCTTGAATCACCTTCTCGCGATCGCTTAATCCTATGCCTGGGTTTCCAGCTTCCTCTAGGCGATCATTGATATCTACAGCTTTTATCACCGCATTGTAGCGATCAACCTCTTTCACTAGCCGTCTAACTGATTTAAAATGCATCCATCGAAATGTAGAAATACCAAGCTTGATTAAAAAATCACCAGGCTCTCTGGGTTTTCCTGCCGTATAGAAATATC
This sequence comes from Allocoleopsis sp., assembly GCF_036703385.1. Lineage (NCBI taxonomy): Bacteria > Bacillati > Cyanobacteriota > Cyanophyceae > Coleofasciculales > Coleofasciculaceae > Allocoleopsis > Allocoleopsis sp. Next base: position 11,368 of record NZ_DATNPA010000567.1, read on the forward strand.
TAACTCTATGGGGATTCTCACCAATTAAATCGGTTAGATAGTCCTCTGTAATCACCAAGCCCTGCAAATCAGGTCGCATAGCTGTATGTCCTTATGAATTTCCCCCCCTAAGTCTGGCTTTCCCCTCCTTGCTTCCAAGCATAAACAGCTGATCCTGGGGGCAAAGGTATAGAGATAGCCGCATCGCGGTAACCTGAAAGGCGATCGCTCCTCAAAATTGCCGCTACATCAATTGTGCCTGACAATCTATAGCCCTTCTCGATTGGATGAGATACAGTCTGAGCTCTCTGGAAAACCTCTCTCCTTCTAGGAGAGAGGCTTTATTTCTTACTCCCCTTCCCTACTAGGGAAGGGGTTGGGGGTTAGGTTTTCTGCTGTGTACTTCACCCAACTGAGAACTGCTATAGTTTGATTGCCCTGACTCTTCCTCTAGTGTTCACCTACAGCCTGATGCCATGAAAGAGCGATCGCACTCTCTAATTCGTGATTCCCATGTGGCTATATCAATGCCGCTTCACTATTCTTCCCCGATAAGAATATTAGTAATCAACTCTTTGAATTTTAACCTTTATCCCAGCTTGGTCTCCTAGGTTTGGCTGGATTGGCTAAAAAGCCAAAATCAGTTGGATTTCCATCCCCCAGCGTGTTTTGAACAATATAAGCGTAGAGAGCATCCTTGTTTGTCTCAGAAACGCTATTAACTAAGTGAATCGAACTCAAAAGTTTTTGATTTTCATAAAACGTTTTATGGAAACTGTTTAGCTGTTCGATTGACTTACTATAAGTCCAAAATATCAATCCCGATATGCTCTCTATAACAGCTCCCGAAATAGTAGCGCAGATTAAAATGATACCGCTGCGTTGCGAGGAAAAAGTAATGACCCCAGTAGTAAAGACTATAAAGCCGAGACAACAGGTAAAGAGAGCAGCCGAGAAAATATTCCTGACTTGTTGCTTACTAATGATATAGGCTTCTCTTAAGAGAGTTAGATTTCGTGTGATTAAGGTTAAAACATCAACTCTCCCTTCTTGAATCATTCCTAAATAATAGTCTATCTCTTCTTTAAGTTCTCTTTTTTCCTTGGTAGCTTTATTCTTTTCATAAACACTGAGTAAAGTAGCAAGCCCTACAGCGAAAGCTACGATTATTACCATGAAGGCAATGCTCGTTCCTACAAGCGAGGTGATAGAAAAAGGGTTCATTGCTGTTTGATTTTTATTTAAAGCACATAAATTCTATATCAGAAACTCCACCCAGGATTAACTCAGGCGGAGATATGGCATTACATTGCATCAAAATTAAAGGGCTGAGGTGTTCAGCTTGGCTGCTGTTATCTTGGAGTAAGGCAATGAAGGGAAAAGATAAAATTGACCCTATTCAGCCACAGCAGCGTAAAGCAATGATGACTCAGCGAGTGGCGATTGAGCTTCCTGAACCTGTCTTCCGCTTAGGAAATTATCGATAACAAGCAAGGCGTTGGAGCAAGCGATCGCGATACGTCGGAGATTGTAGAGCTTGAGCCGTCTGAGTGGCTAGGTTATGTTGCCTTAGCTCGGCATAGCGAATAGCGATCGCTTCGATCAGGCTACCTCGATCAAACTCATCAGAAGGTGGGATGGAAGGATCGATGCGTTGAACCTCCTCTGGGGTGAATCTCTCTTCTGCGCCTTTAATGGTTTTCGCGATCGCAAAGGCTTGAGCGAGGATTTCAGTCGCTTTGTCAGATTGACCTGTGCCAATATGGAAATCAGCAATCTTGACCAAGAAAGCAACTTTTTGATTGGGATTTCGTATCGTATTGGCTGTTTGTAAAACAGGTTGAAACTCTCCTACATCAAGCATCTGATTGAGAATCCGCTGTAACGCTCCATCGTGTTCATACTCACCCTTAATTGTCTGAATTAGTTGAATGGCTAAGGTATATTGTTGTGTACCAAGATACTGATTCAGGAGTTGCTCTACAGCGTAGGAGGGAGATGCAGGTGCGCCCGGATTTAAACTATCCTGAATTTTTAGGGCTTGAGTATGCGCCTCAACAGCCCGATCGCGTTGTCCGGTTTGGGCATACCCAACAGCGATTTGACTAAGAGCCTGAATTTTTGCAGATGAATTTTTCAGAGTGCCTAAGGCTTGTAGAGATTGATTAAACTGTTCAATGGCTTTATCACGTTGTCCATTTTCTGTGTAAGATTTCGCGATCGCTACCCGTGCCAGTGTCCGGTTGGGATAATCACTGCTGTCTTCAATGCTTGGAAGAAGCTGCATCGCCTGGTCGTATTTTCTCGCCTTAGCGTAACCAGCAGCAAGATGCCGTAAGCTCAAATGTTTGGTTTGGTTTTCCCAGCCGGGAGGCATTACCTCAACGACTCGAAGCGCGAGTGGAAAATCTCCAGCAGCGCTAGCTTCTTCAACCAGTTTCAACAAACTCTGATCCTGTAACGTCGAGTCGAGAGTCTGGCTAAACTGGAAAGCCAGTTTATATTGGCGATCGCTAATATAGTCGGCAAAAATCTCTCTCAACAGAGTATCCGCATCGTAGAACGGGGTGATAGTTTTAGCGATCACAGAAATCTGAGGCAAAATGGCAACGGCTTTTTCAAATTGATTCGCCCTGTCATATAGAGCTGCTATCTCTGCCAGAGTCCGGACTTTAACCTCACCGGATGCTAGGGTTTGGGCAACCTGAAGCCCCTTGTCAAATTGTCCTACCTGAGCATTTTTAATCGCAAGCTGAGAGAGTAAACTCGCTCGATTCCCTTCTGGTGCAGTCTGTGCCAGTTTTAAGGCTTGAGCAAAGATGGTATTAGCTTGCTGTGGCTTTCCTGCACGAGCATATCGGCTGGCAATATGAGTTAATGTTGTGGACTTGCTGTTAGCAACTTGAATTTTCTGGGCAACTTGGAGTGCCTGTTCCATTGCACCTGCATTGGCGTAAGCCGTCGAAATTGACTTAAAAATTTCACCCAGGTAAGTCTGATCGTTTGTCTTCATTGCCTGAGTGAGCTGAAGTGCCTGATTGAGGATTGCGATCGCTTTGGAGGTGTCGCCAATTGCAATGTAGCCCTCAGCAACAGGTGCAGCAATTAGTCCGAAGCCATCGCCCTGCAACGAATCTAACGCCTGTCGGGCTTGGTCAAGCACCGGACGAGCTTGGTTGGGTTGACCGAGGCGCGTGTAATAGTTGGCAAGTTGTACCAGGATTGAGCGTTTAACATTGATGACACCGTACTCACCGTTCAGCGTTTGAGTAACTTGAGCAATTTTGGGTAGGAGTTCGAGGGCAATTTTTGGTTGTTTAGTACTAATGGAATAGTTAACAATTCGCTCCATTGTGCTAGGTTGCCCACCCGCGTTACCTGCAATGGTTGCAATGAGGTCAGTTTTGGTGAGGGAATTTTCTACTGTCGGCACTATCCGCAATGCCTGAGTGAGCGATCGCGCTGCTAGATCGATGGAGCCAGAACTGGAGTAGCGATCGCTGCGATAAATCAACTCCTTCGTCAACGTTTCAATAACTTGACCTCGCCGTTCGTCGGAACACGCCGTAACAGGTGCGTTAGTTGGAGTCTGGGCGATGTCTACAGCTAGCACGACAGGACTGCAAGAAGCCATGTAGAGAAGGATGCCGAGCAAACTCACAACACCTCGAATGGTTTGTAGGTGCATGATTGAACGCTGCTGAGGAGAAAGTACGTTTATACTCTACACAGTCTCAAAACCTGCTTCCGTAAGGTTGCCTCTACGAATTTGCTACTAGAAAAGGCTCGCTTGATGCTTCGTAAAGCTTATGCTTGGTCTGTTTTACGCTGGCGGGGAAATCGGATACCTCCTCTAAAGGAGTTATCTGTCTCGCTGTGACCATTATTGATAACTAAACTGATGGCTCAAAGCGATCGCCGAAGTGATAACAACCAAGTTGCTCACCGATTCTCTAACGGTTCTCCCTGTAACCTAGAATTGTAGGACTTCACACCACCGACCCATCATGCCCTCCCCCTTTCCTGGGATGAATCCCTATCTGGAACAACCAGAAATCTGGTCGCAAGT
>NZ_DATNPA010000568.1:0-22485 GCF_036703385.1 Allocoleopsis sp.
ATGCTTAAGCAGATTACTCAAAAAATTCGTCAAAGCTTAGATAGCCAAGAGATTTTTCAGACGACCGCCAATCAAATTGGTCAGGCATTGGGTGTAAATCGCTGTATACTTCGGACTTATCTTGCCGAGCCTTTCCCTGAAATTCCTGCTGTTGCTGAGTATTTGGAGCCTGGATATAATTCGGCTCTTAACGTGAAAGTTTCAGTGGCTGGTACTCCCTATTTTGAAGAGTTGCTCAGAAAAGACCACGCACTGCCAGTTTCTAATGTCTGCGCCGATCCAAGATTACAACCGGTTGCTCTTACCTATCGCCAACTCGAAGTTAAATCTATGCTGGCGATTCGCACATCCTATCAGGGGCAACCGAATGGTGCGATTTCGATTCATCAGTGTGACTCTTACCGTCACTGGAGCGAAGAGGAAATCGAGTTACTTGCAGCTGTTGCTGACCAAGTAGGAATTGCTCTAGCTCAAGCTCACCTTCTAGAGCAAGAAACTCGCCAACGAGAGCAATTAACCCAGCAAAATATTGCCTTAGAGCAAGCCAGACAAATTGCCGAAGCGGCTACTCAGGCAAAAAGTGAATTTTTGGCTATTATGAGCCACGAGATTCGCACGCCAATGAACGCTGTAATTGGCATGACTGGACTATTACTCGACACAGAACTGACGCCTGTACAACACGACTTTGCAGAGACTATCCGAAATAGTGGTGATGCTCTACTAACCATCATCAACGATATTCTGGACTTTTCTAAAATCGAGTCTGGCAAGCTGGATTTGGAGGAACAACCCTTTGATTTAAGACTCTGCATTGAGGAATCTCTGGACTTAGTAGCAGCCAAAGCAGCCGAAAAAAACCTGGAGTTAGCCTATCTGTTCGAGCCCAGCACTCCACACACGATTGTGGGAGATGTCACTCGACTTCGCCAAGTCGTAGTGAATTTACTTTCTAATGCTGTGAAGTTTACTCAGACTGGGGAAGTTATGGTTTCGGTAACAGCTCAAGAGTTATCAGCACACCCTCGGAACTCATACGAGGACGAAGCCCAGGTTGAATGCTTAGATCAACTTGCTAAGTTAAAAGCTGCAACCTTCTACGAAATCCAATTCGCCGTTAAAGACACGGGAATTGGTATTCGCACTGATCGCATAGACCGCCTCTTCAAGTCTTTCAGCCAAGTCGATTCTTCGACCTCTCGTCAATACGGAGGGACTGGTCTGGGTTTAGCGATTAGCAAACGCCTTGCAGAAATGATGGGTGGCAGAATGTGGGTGGAAAGTGGGGGTGTAGTCGGTGGAAATCCACCTGAAGATTTGAGATGGGAGATAAACCCTGAGAATTTAGAAGCTCTTCGTCTTAAAGAGCAACCTGAGCTTTTAAAAGCTAAAAGCCAAAGTTCCAAATCGGAAGGTTCTACTTTTTATTTCACAGTCGTCGCTGAATCGGTTCCTAATTCTTTGCAGACTGATCTCCACCTCTTTCAGCCTCAGTTAACCGGAAAACGGTTGCTCATTGTGGATGATAACGCCACCAATCGACTAATTCTCACGCTGCAAGTTCAGTCTTGGGGTATGCGCTCTCAGGCTGCACAGTCAGGTGCACAGGCACTCAACTGGCTTAATCAGGGAGAAAAATTTGACCTGGCGATTTTAGATATGTGTATGCCCGAAATGGATGGTCTAACTCTAGCAGCTCAAATTAAACAGCAGCCCAATGGTCAATGCTTACCTTTGGTGATGTTGACCTCAATGGGTAAGGCAGAGATAGAGTCTGTGGCGATCGCAGCAGACTTCACGGCCTTTCTGAATAAGCCCATTAAACAATCTCAACTCTACAATGTTTTGGCTCATATCTTTGACGGAAAGCCTGTTAAAGTGAAGCCTGACGCTCAAGGGCTCGCTCACACGTCTCTATCGTTCTCTCACCGGGTACAACTTGACCCCACAATGGCTCAACAGCTACCCCTACGAATTTTGGTCGCAGAGGACAATCAAGTGAATCAGCACTTAGCCCTGCAATTGTTGGCACGGATGGGATACCGGGCGGATGTAGCGGGTAATGGACTTGAAGCGATTCAAGCTTTACGCCGTCAGACTTATGACCTCGTGTTCATGGATGTCCATATGCCTGAAATGGACGGATTGACCGCAACGCGACACATTTGCCAGGAATGGTCACCTGCTACGCGCCCTAGAATTATTGCCATGACGGCTAATGCTATGCAAGGCGATCGCGAAAATTGCCTCAATGCGGGGATGGACGATTATATTAGCAAGCCGATCCGTGTTGAGGAGCTAGTCCAGTCTTTGAACACGTGTCAGTCTTGTTATCAATCTCACAATCCTTGTCAGCTTGAGCTGGAAAATTCTCATCCAGTCCCAAAACTTGAGGAGGCTTCAAAGCTGAAAGCTGCTGTTGATACAGAGGTATTGCAAGCCCTTCTAAGTCATATGGGAGCCAATGCCTCGGTGTTTATGGGTCAACTGATTGATATTTACCTGAAAGAAACGCCATTACTCCTGCAAACTCTGGCGACATCTGTTACCCAAGAGGATGTGGCGGCGATCAGACAGGCGGCTCATACTCTCAAGTCAAGCAGTGCCTCCTTGGGAGCGATTACTCTCTCTGAGCTTTGTCAGGAGTTGGAGGCGATCGCTGGATCTGGCGCGATCACACAGGCACAAGAACTGTTTACCCGGTTGGAATCTGAGTTTGAACGAGTCAAGACTGCTTTGCAATATCACTAAGGTTTTTCTTGCCTGTATGGGCATCACATTGAGGGCAAACCTGGGAGCTTGACTTGATTCCCTTTCAATAGCTGACCTTTTCCCAACTGTGGGTAAACAAATGACCGCATCCGGTATCTGTTCTTGAACCGAGGGAAACCCATTCCCTTGCGCTTCATGTCCACAAAAGCAGCTTCTAGTCTCTTAACGACTTGCTGCAATGCCTGAGCGTAATACTAAAAATCCGTAAAAATACGGTCTATAAAAGTTAAAAAATTCAGTAAAGTCAAGTTATCTACCTTAATAACTAAACACAGGAATAAAAATATCAGTCTTAAACTCTGGCTATGTGACTCAAGCTCCTTGATATACCACTGGCTTTTTTAAGCATAAACTTACAGGTTTAACAGTTGGCATATCTTGAAAATTCTGGAGAATAGCGGCTTTCGTATGGAAGTCGCTGACTTTTATGGATAGTCTCCTGCATCCTTGCCGAATTTTTTCGGGAGCTTTGCAGCAAGAGGGACTCAACAAGGCTCGACAAATCTATCAAAAATTGGCATCACAGATTAAATCTTAGAGGAAATAATTTAGGGAACGTGGTGAATAGAACATTCGAGAGCTTAGGTATGCGCACCAATATTCAGAAAAATTCTACTCTGATTCTTATAGCAGACGATGACCGATTCACCCGAATGCTGCTGCGTCAAATTATGGAAGAAGAAGGGTATCGGGTGGAAGAGGTGGGGGATGGAGAGCAGTGTCTCGCTGCCTATAGTCAACTACAACCCGATATGGTGCTGCTAGATGCCATGATGCCCGTGATGGATGGTTTTACCTGCTGCACCCGACTGCAAGCCCAGGCAGAGAGCAATGCGCCGAACGGTGATAGCTGGACTTCGTCCCGCTTTGCTGCGACGGCACCATGCTACGCAAAGGCTAACGGTTCACCCATTCCCGTGTTGATGATTACTGGACTGAATGACCAGGCATCTGTAGATTGGGCATTTGAAGCCGGTGCAACCGATTTCGTCACTAAGCCGATCCATCCACCCGTGCTGCGTCGGCGTGTCCGTCGTCTTCTCGAAGCCAGTTGGGCAGAAAAGGCGTTGCGGGAAAGTGAGAAAAAATATCGCTCGGTGGTAGAAAACGTCAGAGAAGTTATCTTTCAAACCAACACTTCTGGAGACTGGACATTTCTCAATCCTGCCTGGACAACACTCACGGGCTTTACAGTGGAAGAGAGTCTAAAAACAAGTTTTCTAAATTACGTCCACCCCGATGACAGGCTGATGTCAATGGAACTGTGGCAGTCGCTGCTCACGGGTGGACAAGAATCTTGTCGGCACGAGATGAGATTTTTATCCAAAGCCAGTCAGATTTTTTGGGTGGAAATCCATGCCCATTCAACCCTGGTTACTGACGGAGCCGTTACAGGTCTTTCTGGCATTTTACAAGATATCACAAAGCGTCGGCAAGCAGAAGCCTTGGAGAGAGAAAAATTTAGGCTGGAGAGTGAAATTTTGGAGCGGCAACGCACAGAGCAAATGATTTGCAACACCCTGGAAAAGGAAAAAGAATTGGGTGAACTTAAATCTCGTATCATTACCACGATATCCCACGAGTTCCGCACTCCCTTGACAACAATTTTGGGTTCTAGTGAATTACTAAAAAATTACGGGGAGAAATGGCCTGAAGAGAAAAAAATGAAACATTTTGAGCGGATTGAGTATGCTGTAGAGCATATAACTAAATTGCTCAATGATGTTATTATTATCGGTCAAGCGGAAGCAGGAGAATTAGAGTTCAATCCGACCCAGCTCGATGTGAAAGTGACGACATGCGAGATTATTGAGAAGTTACAACACCGTTTTAAGAATCAAAAAGAGGGAGGCCGGGTCACTGTACCGAGTATTATTTTTTTGATTCCAGAGGACGGCGCTCAAGCCAAATTGGATGGGAAGTTGATCGAGCAAATTCTGACGAATTTAGTTTCCAATGCGGTGAAATATTCTCCTCAAGGAGGCGAAGTTCGTTTGGAGTTAGTGTGTCAGCAAGGTCAAGCTATTTTCCGCCTTCAGGATGAAGGCATCGGTATCCCCCCAGGTGAGCGAGAGCGAGTGTTTGAAGCCTTCTATCGAGCCAGTAATGCAGGCACAATCCAGGGGACGGGATTAGGACTTGTGATCGCCAAAAAATGTGTAGACTTACTTGGAGGTGAAATAATATTAGAAAGTGAGGTGGGCGTCGGCACAACGCTGACAGTTATACTGCCGTTAAATCCTATGCCAACCCAAGAAAAAAATTTTGAATAGTTATTAGTACTGACTACCCAGTCAGACTCATAATGTATGGCTAATCAAGAATGACTTAATGGAACTTGAGGCTCTGCTTAGACTGAATCGTGTAATTCGCGTCATTGGCTTCGATGATGCTCCCTTTATCCGAAACGCTGGCGAGAATGTATCCATTGCAGGGGTTGTTTGTGCTGGGACTCGCTTTGAGGGCATGGTTTGGGGACAAGTGGAGCAGGATGGTTGGGATGCAACGGATGTGATTTTAAGGTTATTGTTGGGACGAAAATTCCTACCCCAACTCCATATTTTGCTGCTGGATGGGATTGCGTTTGGCGGCTTGAATGTTATTGATTTACCCAGACTTTCAGAGCAACTCAAGCTTCCGTGCGTAGCAGTAATGCGGCGGATGCCTAACTTAATGGCTGTAGAACAAGCGATTCGTCGTTTACCAGAGCCAGAGAAACGTTTAGAGAGGCTCTACCATGCCGGAACCATTCACGCGCACCCGCCCTTTTTCTTCCAGGTGTGCGGTGCTTGCCCGAAGGTAACGTTCTCGGTACTAAAACGCATCACGGATTGTGGCAACGTGCCGGAGGCATTGCGTCTCGCTCATTTAATTGGTGCAGCGGTTATGAAAGGAGAGAGTGGCAGTTCGGCTTAACGAATTATGGATTAGCCGTTGTCAGCAGGTTCACTAGGGTAGAAGCGATCGCATCCACCGAAAGAACAAAATCTACTTTAATCTCCAAGCCTCCACCCTTCAGGGGGAGGTCAATCTAAAATCAAATGACCCTCCTGTGCCCTAGATAACATTAAACCCGCCTAACTGAGGCGGGTTTATAAGTAGTAATTACCAGTCAGAATCGAGCTAATTAACGATAAAACAGGAAAGCCAGAAAATTTAAATGACATCAACTAGTGGTGGGCTAATTAACGCTACTATCATAACTCCGATTTACACCTTTATATTTGTCCCAAAAGACATCAATTTTGGTCAATTGCCCAGCCCATTATCATCATCAATTTTTAACTTAAATTGGCTGCGGACACTGCCACATTCTTGTTTCAGGTGTACTCAAATTAAAAGCAGCGCTGGATTTGATCAGGTCGGCACAGAATCGAATCCTAATGTTTAGTGCGAAGGTTCTCTTACTTCGTTGTGCCTATTTAAAAATTAGCATTAAATTTTTGGCTCTGAACCGAAATTTTACTAAACTTTATCATCATTAACGTGTAGAAACAATCAAGAAACAAGCTTAAAAATGGATAGCAGGTTGGACGGTTGAAGGGTAGAGTTTTTCATTCCTGTGTGGTGATTGCTCGATCAGGGGAATTGAGGTAAGCGATCGCAAAGAGAGCGCCAATCATTCGGTTACTCGTCGGGGTTCGGCTTGATGGGACACTCACAGGAAGTTGCGTTGCTCCTACGGAGCCGCTTCGCTAACGTAGATAGTACTTTCTCTTCCTTGTCCCCCTTATCCCCCTGGTCTCTCTATCTACTACGTTTGACTTCAACTCGGTATCACAACCCTGACAGTTTATCGGGCTGCCTAATGGGTACGATCAAGGTATTGTTGCAAAACGTAAAATATTGTGACCTGTCCTAGCCAGGTGGATTAATACTGTAGAACCTGTAAAACATTGCGGTTAATCTACGTTTTTGATACCCATTTCAGCCCGAAGCATCTGCATTAGTATATCGATCTCTCTTCTCATCCCCGTGAAGTTCAAATAATTATGCCCCCGATCAAACGTCGTCACTTTTTGCAATCTACTGCGTCCCTGCTTGCGAGTCTCGGTTTAAGCCAACTGGACATTCAAAGATCAGGCGATCGCTACGCCCGTGTCCTTGCTCAAGGAACACCCCGTAAACTCGCTTTGCTGGTAGGGATTAATAATTATCCGGAAACGGGAGAATATAGTGCTTTGAGGGGATGCCTCACAGATGTCGATTTGCAGAAACAACTGCTGATCAACCGCTTTGGCTTCAACCCAAAGAACATCCTCACCCTGACGGATGCACAAGCCACCCGTCAAGGCATCCTCACCGCCTTTGAGGAACACCTGATTAAGCAAGCCCAACCAGGGGACGTAGTGGTGTATCACTACTCGGGACATGGTTCTCAAGTGCAAGACCCGGATTGCGACTCCTCTCCCACTTGTCTAAACAGTACTTTTGTGCCCATAGATAGTGCCGCCGTCACCGGAACTCGTGGTCAAGGAGGCGTTGTCCAAGACATTATGGGGCATACCTTATTCCTGCTGATGTACGCCCTGAAAACAGAAAACGTTACCGTTGTTCTCGATAGCTGCTACTCTGGCGGCGGCACAAGAGGTAATCTACAAATTCGCTCAGTTAGAGGCGGTTCTCAACTCCAGATCGCGAATACCGAACGAGAGTATCAGCAACGGTTGCTTTCGATGACCAATCTTTCACCCGATGATTTTAAGCGACTGCGTCGTCAAGGGGTGGCAAAAGGCGTTGTCATTGCTTCTACAAAACCCGACCAAGTGGCAGCGGATGCCGCGTTCAGCGACATTTATGCAGGTGCGTTTACTTATGTCATGACTCAGTATCTCTGGCAGCAGACCAAGAATGAAGCACTGCGTAATGTTGTGGTCAATGTTGCTCGCAGTACCAGAAAAGCATCATTCACGGGGCAAGAACCCTTAGCGGACATCAAGCAAGAAAGCGACTATAACAAGCGTGCTATCTACTTTGTGGAGCAACAGATGCCAGCTGCTGAAGCGGTCATTTTGGGAGTAGAAGGCGATCGCGCTCAAGTGTGGCTAGGTGGCATTAATCCCAAAAGCCTTCAAACCTTCGACCAGGGTGCCATTCTCTCCATTATCGATTCCCAAGGCAAGCCGCAAGGACAAGTGATGTTGGAATCACGCCAAAAATTAATTGGGCAAGGCAAACTCATGGGAACGGCTCAACCTGGAGCGCTGTTGCAGGAACAAGTGCGCGGAATTTCCAACAATGTCACCTTATGCATTGGGCTTGACCCCTCCTTAGGCAACGACGCTACGGCGGCGAAGCAAGCTCTACAATCCATGCGACGGATTGAAGCTGTACCCCTGCGGCAAAAAGAAGTACATTACATCCTGGGACGCATGACCGATGCCTATTCCCGACAGTTGCAGCAACAAAGAGTCGCGGAGCTTCCCCCGATTGGCAGTGTTGGCCTATTCACGCCAGGACTAGAGTTGATTCCTAAATCTTTTGATACTGCCGGCGAACCTGTAACGGCTGCTATCACTCGCCTGCAAGCCAAACTCAAGTCATTAGTCGCCGCCCACCTGGTAAAACTCATCCTCAATCCCGATTCATCACGCCTGAACGTGACGGCTACCATGACTCGAGAAGATCAGAAACAAGTTCTCGCTACCGTTTTCCCCGTTCGGGGTGGTGCCCTTGGTCAAGGTTCTCCATCGAACCGACCCACTCAACCCCTTCCCGCTGATGCGAGTAAGTTACCTCTGGGAACACGGGTGCAGTTTCGGATTAACAACGACGAATCTCGCGACCTCTATATCAGCATCCTGGTGATCGATCCAACCGGTGAGATATCAGTTATCTTCCCCAACCAATGGACAGAAACTGACGATGTGATGAGAGTAGGGGCTAAGCAGTCAATACAGATTCCTGACCCCACCAAGGGTGATACTTTTGCCCTGGTGGCTCAAGAACCGAAAGGAGTCGCAGAAGTTTTGATTATCGCCAGTGCTACACCCATGAGCAAAGCACTTCAGGCATTACGAGAGGTTGCCTCGCGGGGAGGGAACAATCGAGGCCCCGTGACGCCGAATGAACCGACACAGGTGATTAGCAATCTACTGGATGACCTCGATGAGGGCACTCGTGGAAGTCGAGGCAGCACGGGGGGGTCAAGCCAAGGCGTTAAGAGTGTCGATACCAGCCAGATGGCGGCAATGTCGATTACGTTTGAGGTGATTTAGTGCTGAAGATGGGCGATCGCTAAAGCTAGGAAGGCATTCTCAACTCTATTGGTTTAGCTTACAGAAACTTGGGTCAGTATCAGAAGGCTCAGGAATCCTTACAGCAAGCCCTAGCCTTACCCTGGTGCTGTGGCCAGGGGTTTTTATCTCTCCCAGAACAAGAACTGATAGTCTAGCCCTTGCGTTTATGTAAATATTCCGTTACATTTATTTACATAACGTAACAAATAAAAAAAGGGAAGCAAAATGTACACCACCGTCAACGAAGAAGGTATCCTGAACAACTACGCTCCTGAAACCCAGGTTTACTGCGCAGAGTACCCAGCGGTGTGGGAGCAACAAAGATATGCAGCGCAAGGAGCAGTAGCAACTCTCTTTGTTGGTGTACTGATTGTGATTTCATTTGCAGCGAGTGCAGTGGGCTAAGCTTTCGGAATTCTCTGTCATTGGTTTTTTCTCAAGACAAGGTATTTATCGACCCCAGCCGTGGTGTGCTGGGTTTTTTTTTGGCTACTGGCTCATCACCAGGGGGTTGTTTTTACCTTTCTTGGTACGCTTGCAACAGTGCTGCCGCTGCTTCGTTCCTGGTATAGTGAGGCCCTCCACTCTTACCAGAAGAGCGCCAACTCCAGGGGCGATCACTAAAGCCATCCTTGACAACTACGCCTTTACTTTTACCGTCAAGACAGACTTCCCACCCGTTAGGAGTGCGTCTGTAAGTCCAGATTCTCTCAGCCTTTTTCTTTTTAGCCATCTTGTTTTACCTCGCTTTGGAACTGGTTTAGCACGGCTTGAAAGATGAGTTTTTACTCTTTGATGCAAAGGATTTAACACTATTTTGCCCCTAGTGGTGCGAACCCTATATTGACCCCAGGTATCTCAGCTCCATCCCTTTAGGGCTTCAAAACAGCATCAATCGCCCGGTCAATTAAGTCCACCGCCTCAACCCCATAGTGGTAAGTCTGAAACCGCATTCCCTCCACCACTTCTAGTTGTTTTGACGGGCGATGTCCAAACATTATCCTCATACAGCCGTAGAGCCAAACTGCCCACAGAAGTCATCTTTACTAATCCAAGTTCCCACATGCCCTGTGGTACTCAAGGCTAAGTTCAGAATGTTGATTGCGGCATTCCAGTCTCGATCTAGGATGAATCCGCACTAACAAATGTATGTTCTCATAGACAAAGATTTCTTGACGACAGTGCCGCAATTAGAGCATTGCTGGGAAGTATAGGCAGGATAAACGGCAACGGTTATTCTGCCAAACTTAACGCCAAAATACTCTAACCACTTCCTGAATTGATACTACAAATCTACATCCAACCTCCAGAACAGTTGGTGGTGAATCGCAACAGCGCTTCGCTATCGCTCTACCACTATGTAGCATCAAATTCAACGACCAAGTACCAGTAATAAACCTTCTGCCATCTGCCCTCTACCTTCTGCTTTTTGCTATAACTGGTCACTGATTTCCGCCATGCTACACTAGTTTGGCTTAATCCTTAAATAATCTTCAAAATGCTAGCGGTTCAACTAAGAACAATATCCTTGGATAGAGGATTAATACTACATGAGATAGAGTAAATTACGCTCACCGTGGAATAAGATTACAAAAAATAGCTCAAAAAAAGATTGATATAACCCTAAAGCTTCTAGTTATAGAGACTGGAAGCTTTTTTATGCCGTGGCAAGGAGAGGCTAATCCTAATTTTTTGCGCGCAAATTTTATTGACATGAAACATTTTTGTTTAGTTTTTACTCCATTTGGAAAGTTTTTCATGAACTCAAGATACGACTTTCACTACTTTAAGGGGAATTCTTTTTCCGATCTGTTTGCTAAGGACATCACAGATGCAAGTTATGGGTTTATCCTAAATTACCCAGCGACAGCTAGTTGGGCGGCTTACCCTAATACGAAAAAATACTTTATTCAAGACGGCAGTAGTGAAGCCAGCAAAACATCCTTCGACAAGATTTGCCAGAAGGAACCTTGGAAAAATCTGGCTGTAATCGGCGACGCCCTTCCAGGCATTGTTATTATTGAGCCGTCAAAGGTGTTGATTGACTACTGGCGGGAGCATTTAGGCTTTAGCTACTCCAAGATGGAAATGATGCACTGCTCGGCTTATCTGGATAACCTAAGCCAAAACGATCGCTTTGACAATGTGATCACTCTGTTTCCCTTTGATAATCTGCAACCGGAAAAACACGCCGTTAATCCAGACACCCACTACCACTTGCTCAGCAAAGTGTCCCTAGCTGAACTGGGAGTGCAATGTCCCAAATATGAGAGCTATAATCTCCACGAAATCAGTCTCAAAGACATTCAGTTACCAGAGCAATTCCCGTACTTGATTAAAACATCGCACGGACTTTCCGGAGAAGGAACTTATATTATTAGAAGCGCCAGCGATCTGAACTACTGCCTTGAAGAACTAAGGAAATATCTCGCTATTAAACTGCTTGATACGATCATTGTCTCGCAGTTCGTCAAGGACGCTGTGCAGAACTACTGTGTGCAGATCTACGTTAGCAAGACAGGAGAGATCACGCTCATCGGCACCACCACCCAACTTGTCACAGAGGAGGGCAACTATTTAGGGGGGCTGATTCACTACCGGGAAACCGATATGAGCAAATTTTTTGAGATGATTGCTGCTGTTGGTCAGTATGCTCACCAGCAGGGGTATTTCGGTTTTATTGGCTTCGATGTATTGGAAGATAAAGACGAACAGCTTTATGCGATCGATGCCAATTTCCGAGTCAATGGCTCAACGCCTCTGTGCTTGCAGCGCCATACCCTACTAGGACGAGGAAAAGAAGTGGCTAAATATTCCAGTGACTATCGCATGGATGGAACATTGGACTCTATTTTAGTGACGCTAAGACCCGAACTGGAGCGCAAAGACTTTATCATTTTATCGGCTCTAGAGAAGGTCAAATACGGAAAAATATACACCGAAATTTACGGAATCGTGGCAGGAGAGACGATTGAGGAAATGCAGCAAATCGAGCATAAATTACAACATAAGGGATTGCAGGTGAGCGATTAAACAGCTTGCTCGCCTTGAACACAGATGAAAACCCCAGCTTTCCCAACTCCGTAACCTGCGATCGCAACAATCAGGGCTAACAGACGGCCTCAGCAAGAACATTGCGGCCTGAGCGATCGCCACCCATTTAAAATGGGCTGTATGATACCCGCAGGAGACCTGAGAGAGCGTGAACAGTCCCCGCATTGAACCCGAACCCGGTCAAGAGTCTGTCTGGGATTATCCGCGTCCACCCCGCTTAGAAGACGCCCCCAAGCACATTCAGATCATCTTCAATGGAGTTGCGATCGCAGATACCCATCGTGCCAAGCGTGTATTGGAAACCAGCCATCCGCCCGTCTACTACATTCCTCCGGAAGATATCAAGATGGACTATTTAGTCACAACCCCTCAAGGGTCGTTTTGTGAGTGGAAGGGTGGGGCGATTTACCATACCGTTGTTGTTGGTGACAAACAGGCTACCAATGCTGCCTGGTCTTATCCCAGTCCCACATCAGCTTTTGCGACGATCAAAGACTATTTAGCCTTCTATGCCCATCTGATGGATGCCTGTTATGTCAACGGGGAAAAAGTGCAACCGCAACCAGGGAATTTTTACGGCGGTTGGATTACTCAGGACATTGTAGGGCCGTTCAAAGGTGGCCCTGGAACATGGGGTTGGTAAGTTTTCAGCGATGCGATCGCGTGCTGGAGCAATGAATCATACGAACCGCAGGGATGGTGGTATGTCGCCGACTAAAATTACACAACTGACGCCCGAACAAGAGGCGATGATTGCGGTATACCGGGAAAAGTGGCAGGCGATCGCACTCTCTACTGAACCCATCGATCACCAAAAAGCGACAGAGGCGGTAAAAGCTGCTTACGTTGCACTGGGGCAAAAAGAACCTGATATTCTTTTTTTCGATAGCCCTTCTCAGGCTATAACCACTATCATTTTGCACCGACTGGAGCAACCTTGGTGGCGTCAAATCGGTAGCATTGTCTGGGCTGATCTAAAGCCTTCCTTATGGAGTTTAGTTTGGAATCGACTGTGGAAGCAACTGAGTCATCAACTGAGCAATCAACTGAGTCACCAACTAGAGCAACATATTTGGAGAAACCTGTGGAGTGACGTGTGGAACCAAGTTGCAAGCTTACTGAGGAATTTAGTCTTGCAGGAAGCACAGAGACAAGTGCTGAATCAAAAGTCGATTTATATAGATGAAGAACTGAAGGTTCTACTTAATACCTGTATTCAACCCGAACTTTGGGCGTGTTATGGCAGTCGGTTTGATTTTTGTCGTTCTATGTTAAATTGTGCTTGCGATCGCCAAAAATGGTCAGCCTTTGAGTCGTTGGTCACAAATTGCGGTTGGATTTTCCCGAATGATAGGATTTGCTATGTTTGCGATCGCCCAACCAAACTTTCCTTTGACAGCGAAAATCGTCTCCATGCAGAAGGAGAGCCTGCTCTTGAGTTTGCCGATGGGTACAGCCTGTACTCTTTTCACGGTGTCAGATTACCTAAAAAGTACGGGAAACTGCACCCAAATCAATGGCAAGCTGAATGGGTTTTAGAGGAAGATAATAGCGAATTGAGACGAGTCCTTATCCAGGGAATTGGCTACGGACGAATTTGCCAAGAGTTAGAAGCACAGCTACTCGATTCTTGGCAGGATTACTCTCTATTAAAAATCGATAACATTATCGATTGGCGGGATGGAGAACCAATTTACTTATTAAAAATGACATGCCCCAGTACGGGTTTCATTCACGCGATGCGCGTACCACCGGATACAAGCTCAGCACGTGAGGCAATAGCTTGGGTAAATTGGGGAATTGACCCAGAGGAATTTCAAACGCAAACCTGAGATGATTGGGTTCACGTTTGTAAGAACTACTATGCATGAGTCGTATCTATCTCAAAGAAAGTCAAAATCTTGTAATACTTACAAATGCAGGCGAGTGATATATTAGCAGCGGCTTTGCGCTCAAGAGAATTGCCGCACAGCCTGCAATGGTGGCGATCGCTCACAGATCTGAGAAAGGCTATAGATAGAAGCAGCATTTGAGGCGATTAAGGCTTGGGACTATACACACTTGTGAATGAAATTACACAAATACCTCATCCTATCAATTCTCGAATTACAAGTAAGAACCTACATTCCGCAGGTTGGGGAGGAGAGGAATGGTATTTTTGTAGGATGAAATCTATAGCATCTGCCATTAGAGTACAAGACCTTGACCACTGCGGTCTAGTAGCGGGAATCATTGACCAAATGGGACTGGTGGAAAAAATTGATCGGGAAGTGGGAACCCACCCGCAAGAAATCCTGAGTGCCGGAGTAGCAGTGAAAGCAATGATTCTCAACGGGCTGGGCTTAGTAAGTGCCCCTCTCTACCTGTTCGAGAAATTCTTTGTGGGTAAAGCCACCGCACATCTCCTGGGAGAGGGAATTCAACCGGAACACCTCAACGACGACCGCTTGGGAAGAGTCCTAGAGCAACTGTTTGAAGCGGGGCTGACCTCTGTGTTTGTCAAAATTGCTCTAGCTGCGGCAGCTCAGTTTGAAGTCAGCAGAGACAGCCTGCACCTCGATTCGAGTTCCTTCCACGTTCATGGAGCCTATCTCACTCAGGGAGCGATTGCGGCAGAAGAACCCGCAGCGTTGGCAATTACTCATGGCTATTCGAGAGACCATCGACCTGACCTCAAACAATTCATCATCGATCTGATGTGTAGCGGGGATGGAGACGTACCCCTGTACCTACGAGTAGCCGATGGCAATGAATCAGATCAAGCTATCTTTGCTCAACTGATGAAAGACTTTCGAGCACAGTGGGATTGTGATGCTCTGTTTGTAGCCGATGCCGCTCTCTACAGCGAAGAGAACCTGAATGTCTTGAGCAATCTGCGATGGCTCAGTCGAGTCCCAGCCACTCTCAAAGCGGCTCAGGAATTGATGGAACACTTGCCGGATGAAGCCTTACACCCATCTCAATTGAACGGATACCGTTGGGCTGGTGTTTGTAGCAACTATGCTGACATCAAGCAGCGATGGTTGGTTGTCGAAAGTCAAGCGCGACGAGAGGCTGACCTCAAGCATCTCCAACAAAAAATACAACAGCATTTTGTGGCAGCCCAAAAGCAACTCCAACAGCTAGAGCTGTCTAATTTTGCCTGTGCGCCTGATGCGTTAGCCTCAGCCCAACACTGGAGCCAAAAGCTACGATACCATCACCTGAGCCAGCTCGAAGTTGTGCCGCACCCTTACTACAACAAGGCAGGGCGACCGCGTAAGGGTCAAGCCCCTGATGGCTATCGCTATCGTCTCCAAGGCACTTTGATGATCAAACAAGAGGTTGTGGCTCTCGCCCAAAGAAGAGCTGGACGCTTTATTGTGGCTACCAATGTCTTAGAGTCTGAGTCCCTGAGCTGTGAGGAGATGCTCTGCAAGTATAAAGGGCAGCAAGCCACCGAGAGAGGCTTCCGTTTTCTCAAAGACCCGATGTTCTTTACTAACAGTGTCTTCCTCAAGACTCCAGAGCGGATTGCCGCCTTGGCGATGGTGATGGGTCTGTGTTTATTGGTTTACACTCTGGCTCAAAGAGCCTTACGTCAAGCTCTGGCTAGCGCCAAGCAGACCATTGATAATCAAGTGGGAAAGCCGACGGCTACCCCAACGATGCGTTGGGTGTTTCAGTGCTTTCAGTCCATTCATTTGGTGATTGTTGATGGGGTCGAGCAGGTTGTCAACTTAACTCAGGAGCATCAACGCATTCTTCAGTTTCTCGGTGCTCCCTGCCAAAAATATTATCTATTGGTCTGACTAACCTGCGGAATGTGGGAAGAACAGAAGAATATTCTATTTTTGCTAAACGATTATGAAAGAAGAGTCTTCACAATTCCTAAACCTTGAGCTAGAGGCAGCCAATGAAAAGACTAGTAGCGATCGCCTCACTGAACTGGCAAGCATTACCACCGATCTAGCAAGGATAATTGCCAAAAATCCGAGTGCTAACCCTGAGCTACTGAGAAAACTGAGCGCTAGCTGCGATTTTACAACCCGCTTACACGTAACATTAAACCCCAATACTCCAACCGATGTGTTACTGGAGTTAGGACGTTTGTTTCCCGAACAACTGCTACGTAATCCTAGATATCCTCTCCTGTTGCAAGAAAATCCTAATTTATTAGCAGGTACCTTACAAAATCTACTCAAATTAGAAGGGTTACCAATCTATGTCCTAGAGAAGTTTGCCAAGCATCAAAATGTTTGGGTTCGCGCTGAAATTGCCATCAATGCCAACACCCCTGTTACAATCTTAGAGGAATTGGCAATGGATCGAGATACTGTTCGTCAAAGCGTTGCATATAATCTCAACGCACCCAAGAGTATTTTGAAGGAATTGGCGAAAGATATTAATTGGCGAGTCCGGCAAGCTGTTGCGTCCAATCCTAATACGGCTGAGAATACCTTAGAGGAATTGTCCTGGGATAATCAGTGGCATATTCGGGTAGCCGTTGCATCAAATCCCAGTACGCCGACTAGAATTCTGGATAATTTTCGTTGGGATAATGATCGCGGAATGCGTCAGGCACTCGCCCAAAATCCCAACACGCCTACCACCATCCTCAAACAATTAGCCTTCGATAAGGATTTTGAAATTCGTCAAGATGTTGCTAGAAATCCCAATACACCTATGAGTGTGCTGGAGGCTTTGGTGAGAGATAGAGAGTTCGCCGTCTGTTTTCTGTATCGAAATATGAGCCTCAGATGTTAATTTTCGCCTGAAAAGATTACCATTGAATGACTCCTGTTGGGTAGAAAATTACATCAGTGCAGTAGGTGAGAGATATTTTTCCAGAACTGAGGTTTGTCGCAAGTTATGGATAATATTCCTCCAGAATTGCTTAGCCTTCAACAGCAGGCAATAAATGAGAAAGCGAGTAGCAAACATCGTCAACAAAGAAAGTTAATTTTAGGGTATGAATCCCATAAAATTAACCTGCCGGAGCTTTAGTGAGGGTGTCCATGTATCCCACACCAATTTTAAAATTATGGTTCGGAGCTTTAGTGAGGAGGTCTTATAGCCCCCCAGACCCCCCAATAAAGATAAAATTGGTGAGGCGATTACCCATTTAGTCCTGTACGGACAGGTGGTAGACTTTTGGCATGGATAGGATTGAAGAAGATCCCACCTTTGAATCGTTACTTCAATATCTTAAACGAACTCGTGGTATCGATTTCACGGGTTACAAACGCCCTAGCTTGATGCGCTTAACTACGAAGCGAATACAGCGCTTGGGGATTGAGTCTTTTATCGAGTATTTGGACTATCTGGAAGCTAATCCCCTTGAAATTAACATCTTACTTGATTCTCTATTACAGAAAGTCACCACGTTTTTTCGGGATGCAGCGGCTTGGCAGTGCCTGACTCAAGAAGTAATTCCGCGTATTCTGGAAAATAAGCCATACAACGAGCTAATCCGGGTTTGGAGTGCGGCTTGTGCGTCCGGCGAGGAAGCCTATACGATCGCCATAATCCTAGCAGAAGCGTTAGGGGAAGAGGAATTTAAAAGACGGGTAAAAATCTACGCCACAGATTTATATGAAGAAACGATCGCCCGTGGTCGCCTCGCCACCTATTCCGCCAGAGAGTTACGAAATCTGTCCGAAACCTTGCGGGAAAAATACTTTGAAATATCGAGAACCGCCTATACCTTCCGCAGCGATTTGCGCCGATGCGTGATTTTTGGTCGCAATAACTTGGTTCAGGATGCTCCCATCAGTCATCTCGATCTGCTGATATGCCGCAATGCGCTGATGTATTTCAATGCTGAAACTCAGGCACGCGTCCTGGCTCGTTTCCACTTCGCCATCAAGGATAAAGGCTTTTTGTTTGTAGGCAAGGCGGAGATGCGGCTGACTCATGCCAACCTGTTTTCGCCAGTGAATCTTAAGTATCGGATTTTTGCCAAACAGACTAAAGTTACTTTACACGATCGCTGGCTACTCATGGCAGAAGCAGGTAATACAGAGGTTGGTAACCATCTAGTGCAAAATATGCGATTGCAGGATGAAGCCTTCGACCATTTACCCGTCGCCCAAATCGTAGTTGAGGTGAACGGGAACCTATTGCTGGTCAATCGGCAGGCGCGGCTGTTGTTTGGGATAACTAATCAAGATTTAGGTCGCCCGTTACAAGATTCGCAAGTGTCTTACCGACTAGCAGAATTGCGATCGCGCATCGAGCAGGTTTATGCCGAACGCCATTCGATCCAGCTCAATAATGTGGAATTCTCCACATCCGGTAAGAGTAATTCCCTCTACCTGGACATTGAAATCATCCCGTTGTTCGATAACAATAGCGAACTCTTAGGGGTGTCGATTGTCTTCCAGGATGCGACCCGTTACAACCAGTTACAACAGGAACTCATGCGTTCCACTCAGGAACTGGAAACGGCTTACGAAGAACTCCAGAGTACCAATGAGGAACTGCAAACCACCAACGAAGAACTCCAGAGTACCAATGAAGAACTGGAGACCATGAACAAAGAACTCCAAAGTACCAATGAAGAACTGCAAACCAGCAACGAGGAACTGCGCGATCGCACCGATGAACTCAACCGGGTCAACGCTTTCCTGGAGTCAAGTCTCACTAGCCTGCGGATGGGGATGGTGGTTTTAGACAATCGTTTGAGCATCCAAGTTTGGAACAGTGGGACAGAAAATTTGTGGGGTTTGCAAGCCGAGGAGGTTCTTGGGTTCTTTTTCGGTGACCTGGAAATTGGTCTACCGATGCAGGAACTCTGGGGAGTCATTCGCTCCTGTCAGAGTGGAGTATCAGAGTACCAAGAAATCACATTAAAGGCGATTAACCGCCGTGGCAAAACCATTCGCTGCCGTGTTGTCTGTACACCATTGCTCGTTGCCAAGCAGCAACAGGGGGTCATTCTTCTAATGGAAGATATGACGGATGAATCATCAACCCTTTGAATTTTCAGAAGTGAATCGGCACAGCTAGACAACTCTTATCCGATTAGGCAGTGATCTGAGTCAACATCATAACGTGCTATTTCTGGAACGCGAAAGCAACGCTGTACTTCCCAGAATCTGAAACCCTTACAGGTAGACAATCTGCGGCTTTATTAATGGGGCTCGTTGTTTTGTAAATAAGCATTAAGCAGATTTTATTAAAAAATGTTGCGGTTTTGCACGAGGAGTTGTTAACGTGTGCATTATGTGTTGCTTCTGGTAAATTCTCGTTTCTAGGAGATGTGCCATTTATGCTCTACGTCAATTTTGTCTTTTCACCGATTCACTGACTCCACAATGGGTTAACGATATTTCTTGGACGGCTCTACACTACCTTTCCTAAAAGACGGCTTAGAGATATCGCTGTGGATTATTTGACTAGGGGTAGGACAACTCCATCGCGTCACTGGCTGGCAAGGCCGTGTCTGTTGCTAGTCAGTCTCAAATTTTACAGAAGTCTCACTCAAGGACATTTCTTTCACTTTGCCTGCAAACATAAGTGTTCCCTACAAAATCCCTGAGGAATGTCTGGCTTTTAAAGGTTGAGTCCAACTCATACCGAAATCACTAATCCCTGTCCGTCCCATTGCCAGTTAGTTAGTTGCTTAATGTGTTCCCAGCTTTGTGAGCAACACGACTGCACTGGGTAGTGAGACGTTAACACCAAAACTCCAAAGAACTCCAACATCCAAAGGTTTTAATTTATGAACATTCAAGGCAAAACAGCCCTGATTACCGGGGCTTCACGTGGAATTGGTCGAGCGATCGCCATTGAATTAGCGCAACAAGGCGCAAAACGTCTGTTACTGGTGGCACGCGATCGCCAGCGCTTAACGGAAGTGGCGACTGAAATCGAGGCGATGGGTGTAGAAGTCGTCATCTTGGCATTGGATCTGAGTCAGCCAGTGGAAGTTAATATTGCGATCGCACAGGCTTGGCGAAATTATGGCCCGATTCATCTACTCGTAAACTGTGCTGGAGTGGCCCACCAAGCGCCCTTTTTACGCTCACCCCTGCCCAAAATGCAGGAAGAGATCGCCACGAATTTAATGGGAATGTACACAATCACCCGACTGGTTGCCCGACGCATGGCAGCACAACAGGAGGGAACGATTGTGAACGTTTCTAGCCTGATGGGCAAAATAGCCGCACCGACAATGGCAACCTATTCTGCCACTAAGTCTGCCATTTTAGGATTTACCCAAGCCTTGCGCGGTGAACTGGCTGAACATAATATCCGGGTAGTCGCTTTGCTGCCGACTCTGACGGATACGGATATGGTGCGAGACTTAGAGTTGTTTCGCTGGGTTGTGCCAATGACGACTCAGCAAGTGGCTCAGGCATTGATTACCGGACTCCGTAAGGATACACCAGAAATTTTGGTGGGATGGCAAAGTCACCTAGCTGTTTGGTGTAGCCGCATTGCTCCTTGGCTATTAGAGAAGCTTTTGCTGATGGCGGCTCCTCTACCCAAAGATAGACAAAAACACTACCCGAAACTGAGACAAGCAACGGCAGTTTCACGTTAGAGATGGTTGTAAATGGGGGGTCTGATTTAAAATTCCCCCCCTAAGTCCTGTACCTAATCGTTCATTTGGTGGAAAACTTTCTCTTTTTGATGGCTTATTGTCAATTGTTCTACTCAACTAGATGGAAGCCTTCTGGGGTTGGAACTTTCTCTCGATGACACTCCTTTTTATCGCAATAAGCCAGAGGAAGAGAGACTTTCATTGTCCTAGGGGGTTCCGTGAGAGGTTGTTCGCTTTGATAAACCCTTGTAAAAGTAGGTGATTCATCCGCGCAATCAGGAGTACCCGTTGAAGCTCCATTATCCCAACTAAAGACAAATCCGATGTAAGTTCTCAATCCAGCCTTTTTAGGATGAGCTGAAATCATCAATATATCGCTCTTATGTCACTCTGGGGAGAGTATAATCAGCACAAATCGCTGAAACCTAAGCCTTGCATATGACACAGCCAAGAGCCGCCCGACCGACGGTAAAGTTTATAGATGAATATTGCCAAGAGTATAAAAACTTGTTTCCAGAAGTTAGGAGCTTCGAGGCATTAAAACAGCTGCATGTGGGGATAATATCAGACCTTAAAAGAAAAACACTGCCAGAAATAGCCAAAATAATAGGATTAGGAAATTGCCAATCACTACACCATTTTCTGACTGACTCACCTTGGGAAGCGTCAGCTCTAAGAGAACGGCGGCTTGAACTAATTTTAAGAGCCTTAAACGGAAAAGAAATCATTATAGTAATTGATGAGACAGGGGATAGAAAAAAAGGGAAAAAGACGGATTATGTGAGCCGACAATATATCGGAAATTTGGGCAAGGTAGAGCAGGGAATCGTAGCGGTGACAGCTTATGGAATAGTTGAGGGAATGACAGTGGTGTTGAGCTTCGAGGTCTACAAACCCAAAACCCGGCTCAAAAAGGGAGAGAGTTATCGCTCAAAACCACAAATAGCGGCACAAATGCTCAGAGAGTTGAAAAACAAAGGCTTCAAGTTTTCCCAAGTATTAGCGGATAGCTTGTATGGGGAGAGTGCTAGCAATTTTATTGATTGTTTAGAGGAATTAGAGCTGGAGTATGTAGTAGCGATTCGTAGTAATCACGGAGTCTGGATGCCTACCCATCAAAGGATAAGGTACAACAAGTGGAGAAAGTTTGACCGAATTTTCGCCGATGGGAAAAAGCAAGTACGTTACATCCGAGAAGTCATCTATGGCAAGCGACTTAAGCAGCAGTATTGGGAAATCACGACGAATCCAGAAACCTTACCCAAAAATGAAACTTGGAATGTTATGACGAAGATTCCTAATCTGAAATACCACCAAGTGGGCAATCTATATGGCTTGCGGAATTGGGTAGAATATGGATTAAAACAGACCAAAAATGAATTGGGCTGGGCTGATTTTCGTCTGACCCATTACACAGATATTGAAAAATGGTGGGAGATAGTTTGTAGCGCTTATCTCATGGTGAGCCTCCATTCAATAGCCCTCTCAACCCTTAAAAAACCCTTAAACCATATCTCTATCTCTACAACGGGTTTGGGACTTCTGTTGGCAGAACATCACCATTGGGATTTCAATCTGGGTTGGAAAAACTTGCTGAACAACCTACGTTTAATTATCCAGCCTTTTTTCGCTTCAAATCTGATGAAGTTTTGGTTGAAAATCTTGCCCATTCCACATCTAGAGCTGGGCTTGAGCCGATTAATGGCTTTCATGAATCGCTTTCCTGGAGCTATTCCCAAAGCTCCCGGAAAGACCGATTTCCACTTTTCCTCTGCCTAGAGTGACATAAGAGCGATAAGACATTCTCCTCAGCCGTCAGCTCATCTGGAAATAGCTTGAAGGTGACGCTTCTAGCTTCGCTAAAGCAGGTTAAAAGTTGAAGCGAGCTTT
>NZ_DATNPA010000569.1:0-6871 GCF_036703385.1 Allocoleopsis sp.
GACCCCGATGCCCCCCAAACCCCCCACTGGGGGACGTTAGCGAAGCGGGGCGCGTAGCGCACAACGCTTCCCCCAGACCCCCTCCGTAAGGGTTGATAGGTGAGGTATGAGAGTTCTTAAGTCAGTGAGTTACTCCAACCCCAGCGCCAAGGTTTAGGGTGAAAGAGTGCTTTATATCTACTCATACCCGATGGCTCAACCATCTTTGTTTACCCCTCGCCTGACTCAACTCCTCAAACAACATCCTGATGCTGTAGCGGCTGCGATTTGCGGAATCCTTGTCATTCTAGGTTGGCTGGCACTCCACCTCCACTGGGTTGGGTTAGCTTTGCTGATTTTACCCACCGCTTATGTCATTGGTGGTTACGAGAGTGCCCGCGAAGGGCTCACCACCCTATTTAAAGAAAAACAGCTTGATGTTGACCTACTAATGATTGTTGCTGCATTGGGGGCAGCAGGATTGGGATTATGGCGTCAGGAATATTACTTAATTGTCGATGGAGCTGTTCTTATCCTGATCTTTGCCATTAGTGGCGCATTGGAAGGTTACGCGATGCAACGTACAGAACGAGACATCCGTAGCTTGATGAGTTTGACACCCGATACAGCGCGAGTCATCTGGCAGGGTGAAGAACAGGACATTGCGATCGCTAAGCTGCAAGTGGGTGATAGGGTACTCGTTAAGCCAGGAGAACTAATTCCTACAGATGCCATCATCACCGAGGGCTACAGCACTTTAAATGAAGCATCGATTACTGGAGAGTCTTTGCCTGTGGAGAAGACGGTAGGCGATGAGGTCTTTGCGGGCACGATGAACGGCAATGGTGCTTTAAAACTAAAGGTGCATCAACCCCCAGAAAGTAGCCTGATTCAGCGGGTGATTCAGCTGGTAAAGCAAGCACAAACGGAGGCACCACCGTCTCAATTATTCATCGAACGCTTTGAGCGGGGTTATGCTCAGCTCATTGTGATGGCAGGACTCTTGCTAGCCATTCTGCCACCGTTTTTACTGGCTTGGGATTGGGAAACCACCATTTATCGGGCGCTGATTTTTCTAGTTGTGGCGTCCCCTTGCGCCTTAATGGCTTCCATTATGCCGACACTCCTATCCGGAATTGCCAATGGGGCGCGGCAGGGTATTTTGTTTAAGACGGGTGCCCAGTTGGAATTGATTGGGCGAGTCAAAGCGATCGCATTTGACAAAACAGGTACACTGACAACGGGTAAGCTCCAAGTGGTACAAATTATCCCAGCCGCAGGGCGATCGCAACAGCAAGTCTTGCAAATTGCCGCTGCATTAGAATCCTTATCCGAGCATCCCATCGGGGGAGCTATTGTACAAGCCGCCCAGCAGCAACAGGTAGAATTACCAACCGTAACCCATGCTCAAGCGGAAATTGGTCAAGGTATCAGCGGTGAAGTTGAGGGACAACGGGTTTTAGTTGGTAAAGCCGCCTTTGTACAAAAGGCGTTGAAGGTTAGCCAGTTGCAAGTTGCAGGTTATCAGGACAAGCTTCAAGCTTCAACCGCCAAACTCGAAGCGGGAGGTAAAACAGTCGTCTGGGTGAGTTATGCTGAGGAGCTGCTGGGAATTATTGCGATCGCAGACACTCTACGACCTACCGCCACTACCATAGTTAAGCACCTGAAGCAGTTAGGAATTGAACAGATTGTGATGCTCACCGGTGACAATCAACGTACAGCCCAGAGTGTTGCCCAAGAATTAGGTATTGACCAAGTTTATGCTGAACTTCTACCCGAAGATAAAGTCAGTGTGATTCGGCAATTACAAAAGCAATATCACGCGATCGCTATGGTAGGAGATGGCATCAACGACGCTCCAGCCTTGGCTCAGGCGTCGGTAGGTGTGGCGATGGGAGCAGCCGGTAGTGATGTGGCTTTAGAAACGGCTGATATTATCTTAATGGCAGACCGTTTGGAAAAACTCGAACAAGCGATTCGCTTGGGACGACGTTCTCAGACAATTGTCAAGCAAAATATTACCTTTGCTCTAAGCTTCATTGTCTTGCTACTGGTTACTAACTTTTTGGGCCATATCACCATGCCTCTCGGTGTGATTGGACATGAAGGGTCTACAGTTCTTGTCACGCTCAATGGTTTGCGGTTGCTGAGAAATTAATCGCGTCAGGTAGATTGTTTCAAATCGGGTGCAATATCATCTCCGGTTAATCACCCCTAATAAAATCTTGTTCGTAGTAGGCGCTAAATTGTGCGCCTGCAAAGAGGACTCAAGTCTCCACTACAAACTCTCCACATCTTATGGTGCGATCGCTCCGCAAAACAGAGCTTTGCTCATTCTTGACAAATTGAGACAATTGGGAAGTTATGCTAACCCAGTATTAAACAATTAATACAATACTTGACAAAACCATTTTTTTTCTAACCCATCACCAAGGGGGGGTGTGGAGGAACTCGTGATTTACTGGACAATCGCTTATCGTGTCAATCGTGAAGAACCCTGATGGAAACAACACTGGCGGGTCACTATCAAATCATCCGACATCTAGGCGGCGGTGGATTTGGTCAGACATTTCTGGCGAAAGACACCCATTTACCCGGCGCACCCCTATGTGTCGTTAAGCAACTCAAGCCCAAATCGACCGATAAAGCCACGTTAGAAATGGCAAAACGCTTATTTGATCGCGAAGCTCAGACCTTATACCGCTTGGGCGATCATGACCAGCTTCCCCGCTTGTTAGCTCACTTTGAACAAAATGATGAGTTTTATTTGGTTCAGGAATATATCGAGGGTCAGCCTTTAGACCGAGAACTCGCTGAACGCAAGAAATTGGGCGAAGCCTCTGTCGTACCCCTTTTGCAGGATATTTTGCAGGTGCTAGTCTTTGTCCATCAGCAAAATGTCATCCACCGCGACATCAAACCAGCAAACTTAATCAGGCGCAGTAGAGATGGCAAGATTGTTCTCATAGACTTTGGAGCCGTTAAAGAAGTGAGCGCCCAAGCCAGGACTACCTTGGGACAAACGAGCTTAACCATTGTCATCGGCTCTCCCGGCTATATGCCTAGTGAACAAGTCGCCGGGAGACCCCACTTCAGTAGCGATATCTTCGCGGTTGGGATGGTTTGTCTTCAAGCTTTAACTGGGATGAATCCTAGAGAGTTGCCTCATGATTCGCTTACAGGTGAGTTCAGTTGTGCATTATTCAAAAACCTAGCTCCCGTTAGCCCTGGTTTCGCCGCTATTTTAGATAAGATGGTGCGCTATGATTATCGTCAGCGCTACCAGAGTGCCATAGAAGCCTTGCAAGCACTAGAGCAACTTCTCCATCAAGCGCCTGGGCAGGCAGAATCAACTATCCTCTGGCAGCCTCTTCCACCTCCAGCATTAGACGAACCAGAGGGTCAAGTGGGTTTGGAATCTGGCTTTTATGTGGAGCGTCCACCTATTGAAGCGGACTGTTACGAAGCCATTATCAAGCCAGGGGCATTAATTCGGGTAAAAGCGCCTCGGCAGATGGGTAAAACGTCCCTAATGAGCCGAATTCTTGCTCGCGCTAACGAGCAGGGTTATCATACAGCCTCGTTAAACTTTCAATCTGCGGATGCCGAGTTCCTCACTAATTTAGATCAATTTTTGCAGTGGTTCTGTGCCAGCATTTCTTGGGAATTGAACCGAGAAGAGAAGCTAGATACTTATTGGAAGGGTATTCTGGGCAGTAAGAATAAGTGTACAAATTACTTTCAAAGATACCTGTTATCTGAGCTGACCAGTCCAATGGTTTTAGGTTTAGATGAAGTCGATCAGATTTTCCAGCATCCTGATATTGCCACCGACTTTTTTGGATTGCTTAGAGCATGGCATGAGCGAGGCAAGAATGAGGCAGTCTGGCAAAAGCTCAGGTTGGTTATTGTCCATTCTAAGGAAGTTTATATTCCTCTGAATATCAATCAATCCCCGTTTAATGTCGGATTGCCGATTGAGTTGCCAGAGTTGAATCAGGAGCAAGTCGAGGATTTAGTCAAGCGGCATGGATTAGATTTCTCAGCCAACCAACTTGATCGCCTGATGGCAATGGTAGGCGGACATCCTTATCTGGTGCGGGTGGCGCTCTATCAGATTGCACGGGGAAGAATGACCCTAGAGCAATTGTTGCAAGTGGCTCCTACGGAAGAAGGGCCTTATTATGACCATCTTCGCCGTCATCTTTTGAATTTAGACGAAAATACGGAGCTAGTGGCAGCCGTTAAACAAGTGGTTGCGGCGGATACTGCGATCGAAATTAGGACAGCAGAAGCATTTAAATTGCGCAGTATGGGGTTAGTTAAGTTTCAGGGGAATGCAGTGATGCCATTGTGTGATTTGTATCGGCTCTATTTTCGCGATCGCTTAGCATCTTTGTAAGGAGAATCGACTATAAAAAGAATGGCGTTAGGCTGATCGATTGGGGAATTAGAAACTGCCATGAATCTACGACAAAACTCAGACTACCAGTATCAAGTTGGGGGAAGTTTACCCGTTGATGCTCCCACTTACGTTGTACGGAAGGGAGATACTCACCTCTATGACGCTTTGAGAGCGGGTGAATTTTGTTATGTCCTCAACTCCCGCCAGATGGGGAAATCCAGCTTGCGGGTACGAACGATGAAGCGGTTGCAAGCTGAGGGAATTATTTGTGCTGCGATCGATATAACTGCCATTGGTACCTGGGATATCACTCCAGAACAATGGTATGCAGGCATGGTTGATAGCATTGTTAGTAGTTTAGACCTCTATACAACGTTTGATTTAGAAAGCTGGTGGCTTGAACACAATATTCTTTCCTATGTACAACGATTCAACAAGTTCATTGAAACAGTTTTACTGAAGTGTAATTACCAAAATATTGTAATTTTTATAGACGAAATCGATAGTATTCTCAGCTTGAATTTCACGGTTGATGATTTTTTTGCCTTAATTCGTGCTTTCTATGACCAGCGGGGCAATAATCCAGATTACCGAAGGTTAACGTTTGCTTTGCTTGGGGTAGCAACGCCTTCGGATTTAATTCAAGACAAGCAGCGTACTCCCTTCAATATTGGTCGCGCTGTTGAAGTCATGGGTTTTCAGTTACAGGAAGCTCAACCATTAACTCTAGGATTGGCAAAAAAAGCAAAGCTACCCCAGAGGGTGATGCAAGCGGTATTGGACTGGACAGGGGGACAGCCTTTTCTGACGCAAAAAATTTGCCAGCTTATCCTAAATTCTGAGTCTTCAATCTCAGAAGGAACTGAGGCGGAATGGGTAGAAGAGTTGGTGCGATCGCACATCATCTCTCACTGGGAATCTCAAGATGAACCGGAGCATTTGCGGACGATATATAATCGTATTCTTTACAGTCAGCGCAAAGACCAATTGCTTCAGCTCTATCGGCAAATTTTGCAAGCTTCCTTCGCCCACCCTTACCAAGGGGGGGATGGGGGGGTAAAAGCCACTAACGAACCGGAACAAATGGAATTGCGACTTACGGGGTTAGTGGTCAAACAACAGGGTAAATTAAAAGTTTATAACCGCATTTATGCCTCGGTTTTTGACCAGAGTTGGGTTGATAGCCAGTTGCCCCTACCTTCGACATTTGATGAACCGGAGGGTCAAGTACCGTTAGATTCTCCTTTTTATGTGGAGCGTTCCTCCATTGAGTCTAACTGTTATGAGACAGTATTGAAGTATGGTTCCCTACTGCGGATTAAAGCGCCCAAGTTGATGGGTAAAACCTCTCTGCTAAGTAGAATTTTTGATGTTGCCGCCAAGCATGGTAATCGTACAGTAGAGTTGAACTTGCTGCTAGCCAATAACGCGGTTTTAACTGACCTGGATAAATTCTTACGCTGGTTTTGTGCTAGCGTGGGGCGGCAACTGAAGCTAGAGAATCAGCTGGATGATTATTGGGATACGGAGCTTCTGAGTAGCAATTCTAATTGCACGGCTTATTTTGAAGAGTATCTGTTACCTCAAATCAACTCTCCGTTAGTTTTAGGTTTGGATGAAGTTGACCGGATTTTCTCCTATGTTGAAATTGCGCCTGACTTTTTTGGTTTGTTGCGACTCTGGCATGAGAAAGCAAAAAATCTCGATATTTGGAAACGATTGCGGTTGGTGGTAGTACATTCTACTGAAGATTATGGGCGATTAGACATCAATCAATCGCCGTTTAATGTGGGGGTACCCGTGGAATTGCCAGAGTTTACCGCGCAGCAGGTACAGGATTTTGCTGAGCGTTATGGACTGAATGGGAACAATACTCAGATAGGGGGGGAAGGCTTTGCGCCTTTACTAGCAATGGTAGGTGGACATCCCTATCTGGTACAGCAGGCACTCTATCAGCTTCGGTATCAGGATGTTACGCTAGAACAACTATTGTATGACGATCCTACAGAAGCTGGAATTTATCGCAATCATTTGCGGCATTACTCGGAAAATCTGCAAAAAAATCCGGAACTCGCTGAAGCATTCAAAAAGGTTGTGAAATCATCGGAACCCATAGAGTTAGAGCGGCGATATAGCTATAAATTACACAGTATGGGACTGGTGAAACGGCAAGGCGATAAAGTGATGCCTAGTTGCGATTTGTATAGACAGTATTTCAGCAAATAAATTGCTCCAAAATTGTGAATAGCCTTGCTGGAGGAAGTTAGCTCATGATTCAGAATCTGCCTATTGTCATACCAAAGGATAAAATTGCCGAGTTTTGTCAGCGCAATCATATTCGCAAGCTATCGTTGTTTGGCTCAATGTTGGGGGAGGATTTTAGACCGGATAGTGATATAGATTTCTTAGTAGAGTTCATACCCGGTAAAACTCCAGGCTTAGGTATAGTGAGAATGGAACGAGAGCTGTCAGAAATTTTAGATG
>NZ_DATNPA010000570.1:0-2039 GCF_036703385.1 Allocoleopsis sp.
TTGAACTCCCTCTTGTAACCTAACTTCTGCCCTGGAACCTCCTGCCGTCTGCCTTCGTTTGGCGACGTGCTTTTATCATCCAGTCGCTTACCTTTCATCATTCACAATTGAGCATTCATAATTCAAATGACACGACCGGCGATTCTACATTTAGAGGGCATTACCTAACGGTTTGAGCATTCCGCGACTCCAGCAGTTTCTAACGTTACC
This sequence comes from Allocoleopsis sp., assembly GCF_036703385.1. Taxonomy (NCBI): domain Bacteria; kingdom Bacillati; phylum Cyanobacteriota; class Cyanophyceae; order Coleofasciculales; family Coleofasciculaceae; genus Allocoleopsis; species Allocoleopsis sp. The sequence continues at coordinate 211 of NZ_DATNPA010000570.1, forward strand.
CTGACGTTGCAAGAGGGGGATGTGCTAGGGTTACTCGGTCCTTCTGGCTGCGGCAAAACTACACTTTTGAGGATTGTTGCAGGGTTTGAGTCACCTGATGTGGGAACTGTGGTCTTAGCAGGGCGTCCGGTTGCAGGTGCGGGATGTTGGGTGCCTCCGGAACAGCGGTACACGGGCATGGTATTTCAAGACTATGCGCTGTTTCCTCACCTGAATGTGGAGGAAAATATTGCCTTTGGGTTAAAACAAAACCGAGGTCGGACGAGCGGCATCGTTATCAAGGAACGCACTCAGGAAGCGATTGCTCTTGTCGGACTAGCCGGATTGGAAAAACGCTATCCTCACGAACTATCAGGGGGTCAGCAGCAACGAGTGGCTCTCGCTCGTGCATTAGCCCCGCGACCCAAACTCATTTTATTAGATGAACCCTTGAGCAATCTCGATGTCCAAGTCCGTTTGCGGTTGCGGCAGGACGTGCGATCGATTCTCAAGGAAACTGGAACCTCGGCGATTTTTGTCACCCACGACCAAGAAGAAGCGCTTTCGATTTGCGATCGCGTAGCGGTTATGCGTGCTGGACACTTAGAACAGTTAGGTACACCCGAGGAAATCTACACTCAACCCACCTCTCGCTTTGTCGCGGAATTCGTCACTCAGGCTAATTTCCTACCTGCTCGACGGCGAGACCACCTTTGGGAAACTGAAGTGGGTGCTTTTGAGGTGTTTGAAGTTCGGCAGGAGACAAGAGACTCTGCTCAATTGATGAATTTAACAACGCCTGACACTGGAGAGTTAATGGTACGGGAAGAGCATATCGTGTTGAGATCGGATGATGAGGCAGAAATTGTTATTCTAGACCGACATTTCCTAGGGCGCGAGTACCGCTACTGTTTACAAACTCGCTCCGGGAAAAAATTGCACGCTCGCTCCACGCTCAGCACGCAACTGCCCGTGGGCACTCGGGTACAAGTGTCTATTAGTAATCCCTACGTGCAAATTTTTCCCAGTGCTTCACCAGCACCTGGATACATTCCAGCATTGCTGTAAGCTACCATAAGTGGTCGCAGTCGTTTGTTGACTATAGATGAATCAACGCTCGTTGGTTCTTGGATAGGAAGCGCCGACGAAACTATAGCCGGTTCTCGATTGAGTGGAGTACATCTAACTTCTGCCTTTTGCCCTCTGCTTTCTGCCTTGTGTTCGCGTCAGCTGGCAGTTGGATGAAACAAACCTTGGTAGTGACTAGTCGAAAGCACTAGGCATTCTTTCCTAAACGTATGGACAAACTTTTTGATTTCCTGATTAAGGGTGGCCCAGTGATGTGGCCGATTCTTGCCCTCTCCATTACTACTGTGGCTTGTGCGTTTGAACGTGCCTGGTTTTGGTTCCAGTTGTTAAGTCAGGAAGACCGTATTGTCCATGATGTTCTAGCAATGGCACGAGTCGATTTAAAAAAAGCAGCTGCGATCGCATCTCGTGCGCGCACACAGCCAATGGGTCGCTTTCTCTTTGCAGCTCTCAAGCTAAAAGATCCAACCCCTGAAACGTTTCGTCTGGCACTAGAAGCCGCCGGTGATAAGGAGTTTGTCCAGATGCGTCGGGGTGACAAACTCTTGGAAACGATTATTGCTGTTGCACCACTTTTGGGGTTATTGGGTACGGTAACGGGACTGATTATTACCTTCAACAACTTGAAAATCGGAAGTGCTGCTCAAACTGACACGACGGCGGCGGCTGCTGGAATTGGTGAAGCGCTGATTACAACTGCTTCCGGAATGGTTGTCGCCATTGTGGCATTGTTGTTTTATCGAGCTTTTGTATCTCTGCAA
>NZ_DATNPA010000571.1:0-3636 GCF_036703385.1 Allocoleopsis sp.
ATAACAGGGGATTTGGTATCACTGCCAGCCCCTAAACCAACTAACCCAATTAAATGGCCTTAACTTTTGACCAATAATATGTGGCGTAAACTCACAATCGTTTTAATATCCCTGAGTTTTTGTTGGACTACATTAGCATGTAGTTCTCCGAACTCAACACAGTCTTACCAAAATCAGACAAACAATACTTCGCTTCCTCGCAATCAGTTGAGCCAGGGTCAGTATTCGGTGCAACAGGCAACTTACAATGATGCCAATGGAGAATACAGCATCATGCTGCTCAATACCTCACCAGGTACTCCCTCGGTTTACCGCACGGAAAATTTGCAGATGGCGCGTCTGACCGATGCTGAAATTGCTGAAGGAAAACAAACTTACCTGGAAGTTAATGGCAATCAGGGGGTAATGCACCTGACCCCAGACTTCAAGATTGAATATGTCCACAACGTCACCGAAACACAGACTAACCCCCAAACGGGTCAACGAGAAACCGTAATCGTGCGTCAGCAGTCTGGCTTCTGGGCTCCTTTTGCAGGTGCTTTGGCAGGTCAGGCTTTGGGCAGTCTGCTGTTTAGACCCCATTACTACGTGCCGCCTATATATCAGCCTGGGGGAGTAATGATGGGCTATGGTGGGTATGGCAGCAGTTACAGCGAAGCGGTTAATCGATACCAAACTCGATACCAAACGCCACCACCTGCGGTTAGAAATCGTCAAACCTTCCGAACAACAGGGCGCTTACGGTCACCGTCGTATAATCAACCCACAACAGTTCGTCGGATACCAAGCAACACCAATCGCTCTACAGGATCGGGTTACGGTACTAGTCGGCTACGTCCCTCTAATACATCACGTCCCAGCCGTACAAACAGTCCTAGTAGATTTGGGAGCGGTACCCGCCGCCCTTCTCGGAGTACGGGAGGATTTGGTACCGTCAGAAGAGGCCGTTAAAACAGGCGTCTGATGGGCGATTTTTCCCAGTGTTTTCCAGCTAAAGATTACCTACACCTTTGTTCGGGCGGGTAATGATAAAGTAGGGGCACGACATGTCGTGCCCCTACTCGATCTGAATTGTAGGGGCAATCCCCGCGTGGTTGCGCCTACTGAGCCTCTTTCCCGATAACTATTACTGCGCTCAGGATTGCACCTGTGCCATAAACCAAGCCCCGACTTCAGTATTATCCATTTGACGAGAGCGCCGCAAAGCTTCCTCTAGTAGTGAAATAGCTAGCCCTGGCAATACCTCTGATTCCCTAATTCGTTGACTGCCCTCGTTAGCAATAATCTTAAAGGCAGTAATTCGTGCTTTTTTAACATCCACCACCCAGTATTCGGCTACTCCCAAATCCTCATACAAAATTCGTTTTTCGCCTAAGTCATCCGACAGAGAAGTGTCGGCAACTTCAATTGCCAAATCTGGGGGTTGGTGGTTCTCTAAATTCACTATAGAAGTTCCTGTTGGGGCTAATTGTACCCGCTCTCCAAGATAGTAAGAAGCATCCGGTTGAGCCTCTCGCACCCCAGGTTTTCGATAGCTACAGTTGACCTTCAGTCGCATTCGTATGCCTTTGGCGATGCCAAAATTGTATACTAATATGACAATAATTCCGTTGTCATCAGCATGGTCTGGTCCGACTGGTGGCATTTCAATCCTTAATTGTCCATTGTGGTAGTAACCTTTAGCTTTTTCATAGGCAGGGTCTTCAATCGCCTGGATGTATTCATCCCAAGCTGCGAGTACCCAGGTATCTGTTGGTATTTTGATCTGTAGTTCACTCATAGATTATCTCATTGAAATTAGTTCTATTAATTAGAAGCTATTGACTAACTAAACGATGCTAGTTGCTGCGAGTCCCGCAGCACTTATAAATTGAGTGGTTCTTGAGAGCTTTGCTTTCTTGTTACCATCCTCAATATTCTCTTTCAGCTTCAGCCTATACTCTTCTTTAAGCTGAAACAAGGATTTGTTTATGATTGACTACAATTTGTTAGCATATCAAGCTCGGTAGACTTGGAAAAACGAGCATCTGTGTTGTCCAAATGCTTTGCTCTCAACTTCAGTATGCGATCGCAATGCTAAAGGTGCTCGTATAGAAGGGCAAAGCCTTTGCAGAAAAACATCTTGGTTAACCAACAAGCTCGATCGCTAAAATGCTGATGTTCCTTCTTCGCTACCACCCATACAGCTTTCTGGGATTGCTGGGTGAAGAATAGCCCAGTTCCCAAGGAGCGATCACTCGTTATCACCAATCGGATAGGATGACGTTGAAGCAAGTACACCACTCCGTCAGCGTAGTGCGTTTTTTAAGGAGAGAGGTTGTCTACAACTGGTGAAAACTCAGCGTCGCTCCAACCCTCTGTACTCACCCACTGAAGAATTATCGGGATTTTCGCCTCGAATCAGAAAGGATTAATATAGCCCCCTAAATCATTAACCTGCCCCGCAGAAAACGAGTGTTTAAGGTGCGATTTAATTTTTAGTAGAGAGAAACAGAGAACCCATGACTATAAATTTCAACCCCAACCTTCTTCCTAACGATGCTCCCAGTGATGAGCTGATTGCTGAAAAATTAGGAGCCTTATTACTTGGCGATCCTGATGCATTTCAGGAGGAAGCCAAGCGGCTTCCTCTGGGAGGATGGGATGCAGCGACCTTTAACTCGATGTTTGATGATGAGGAAGAGGAAGAGGAGGAGGAAGTGGAAGCCGCGTGACTCTAACCTCAGATGCCAACGATAGGATATTTGTGTAATTCTGCGCAAAACTCCCAGACTTTTGCACAATTTCGACAAAAAGTCAATGATTCAGCCCTACCGAACTGCTATTTTTATCTTGGGAACCGTTGCCTTACTTTCAGGGAGCAGTTGCGCCGCCAATGGGGCAGCTAGCCAAGCGCCAACAGCTCTAGTCAGCCGTCCTCTGGCTCTAGCAACGACCCCAGATACTTCTTTTGCTGCCTCCCCTGCTTTCCCTAAAACTGCGATCGCCAAAAATACGAGCAACTTGCTTTCTTCTGAGCAAAAAGCGCAGCTCAATCAACTGGGTATGCCAATTATTGTGCCCACCTATCTTCCTGGTGGCTTTCGATTAACTAACTTCTTGGCTAAAAAAGAGCGAGACGACTATGCCAGTGGCGAGTACTCTTGGTATTCAATGTTTTATCAAGGAACCAATAACACCTGCTTAGAAGTTTCTGCAAATGTTGATCCAGCAATGTCAACGGTGAATCTACAGAAGACATTAGTGAAGACTCGGTTGGGTGCAGTGGAGGTTTATTCTGGGAATGTAGAGAGTAAACCGATGATTGTCGGTCTTTTCTCGTTGGGTACTAAAAATGGATATATGCTGAGAACTGGTGCTTGGATGCCTCAAACTCTCCCAGGAGGGCGGTGCAATCCAGTCAGTCGAAAAGAGTACATCCAAGTGTTGAAATCGCTGGAAAGGTTGAAGTGATATAGCTGTTAGCAGTCAGCTATGAGCTATCAGCTCTTTTACAAAGAAGAGTAGAGGCAAGAACACCCGCATCAAATTTTTCTCCAAACTAAATCAATTCTGCCCAGGGTGTACAGGGTGTGGAAAGCCGCTTTTCCCAATAGGGCTTTAAGATGTCTTTTTGCTCTTGAAGCAGTTCGGTAC
>NZ_DATNPA010000572.1:0-4280 GCF_036703385.1 Allocoleopsis sp.
CCAAGTGGCAGGAACGGTGGCAGCGCTATGCACCCTCCACCCTCCATAGTAAGGGGGGAGAAGCACCTCCTCTTACCCCCCCAACCCCCCCGAGAACAAAAAGCGAAGCAACACCTGACTCCCCCCTTTTTAAGGGGGGCGGGGGGGGGATCTTCAAGGGGGTAGAGACAGGAAAAATTGAGGGGTTTGAATACGTCTGTGAACTGAAAATTGATGGCAACGCTTTGGCGCTGACGTATGAAAATGGCGTCTTGGTGCGGGGAGTGACACGGGGTGACGGTGTCACCGGTGAAGATATTACGCAGAATGTCCGCACCATTCGCTCGATTCCCTTGCGACTGAATACGGAAGCACCGCCACCAGTGGTGGAAGTTCGCGGAGAGGCGTTCTTGCCCATTGAGGTATTTGAACAAATTAATCAGGAACGCGAGAAAGCGGGTGAGCAATTGTTCGCTAATCCTCGTAACGCCGCTGCTGGAACGCTGCGGCAATTAGACCCTAAAATTGTCGATCGCCGGCGGTTGGATTTCTTTGCTTATACCTTGCATATTCCCGGAAAAAACGACGCCCAAGTCGCCCGTACCCAATGGGAGGCGCTGGAATTAATGCAAAACTTGGGTTTTCGGGTCAATCCAAATCGCAAACTCTGCGCTTCATTAGAAGATGTACGGGACTACTACAACTCTTGGGATACCCAACGGCGGAATTTGCCTTATATGACCGATGGGGTCGTAGTAAAGCTCAATTCCTTTGCCCTTCAGGAACAATTGGGCTTTACCCAGAAGTTTCCCCGTTGGGCGATCGCACTGAAGTATCCCGCTGAAGAAGCGCCAACGGTGGTTAAGGATATTAGCATTAATGTCGGACGAACCGGCGCACTCACCCCGTTAGCGGAGATGCAACCCGTGCAACTAGCGGGAACCACTGTACAACGAGCCACTCTGCACAATAGCGATCGCATTGCTGAATTGGATATTCGCATTGGCGATACCGTAATTGTTCGCAAAGCGGGTGAAATTATCCCCGAAGTGGTACGAGTATTGCCCGAGTTGCGCCCAGAAGGGACTCAACCCTTCCAAATGCCGACCCATTGCCCCGTGTGCGGTCAACCGGTGGTGCGTCCAAAAGGGGAAGCAGTGACTCGCTGCATTAATGCCTCTTGTCAAGCCATCCTTAAAGGGGCACTAACCCACTGGGCAAGCCGTGACGCGCTGGATATTAATGGGATGGGTGAAAAGCTCGTACAGCAGCTCGTTGACCAAGGTGTGGTACACTCCGTTGCTGACCTGTACGATTTAACCGCTGAGCAATTGGCGTCGTTAGAGCGTTTGGGTAAGAAGTCCGCTGAGAAATTAGTCAATGCGATCGCACATTCCAAAACTCAACCTTGGTCTCGTGTACTCTACGGTTTGGGGATTCGTCACGTTGGCAGTGTGAACGCTCAAACTTTAACCCAACAGTTTTCTACCGTTGAACAGTTAGCTGGAGCCTCTGCGGCACAAATTGAAGGCGTCTATGGTATCGGCCCAGAAATCGCCCAGTCTGTCTTCTCCTGGTTCCAAGTTCCAGCCAACCAAACTTTGATTGAGCGGCTGCGAAAAGCGGGTTTGCAGTTAGCCTCGAAAGTAGAATACACAAATCAACATACAAGTCAATCCCTAAGCGGTAAAACCTTTGTGATTACTGGCACCTTGCCCACGCTGAAGCGAGATGAGGCGAAGGGGTTGATTGAAAAAGCGGGCGGGAAAGTGACGGGCTCGGTTAGTGCCAAAACCGACTACTTAGTCGTTGGGGAAGAGGCGGGTTCCAAATTGGAAAAAGCGCAAGCTTTAGGTATCCCCCTATTGAATGAAGCCCAGTTGTTGGAATTGCTGCAAGATTAATTTGATCTGCAAGCCAAATAATTGTCAGTGGTGTTTGGTATTTGCCAAGGACAACTGATACAAACCAACAACCGATGCAACTTCATCAAACTTCAGGGCGCTGGCGCTTGGGGCTGGCGTTATCGCTTCTCACTGTCTTCCTATGGGGAATTCTACCAATTGCCTTAGCTGTGACGCTTCAGGTATTGGATGTGTATACGGTCACCTGGTCTCGCTTCTTGATAGCGTTTGGGCTACTGGCGGTTTACTTAGCCTCACGTAAGCAACTCCCGACTCTGGGAGAACTGCGCTCGGCTTCTTGGGGAATGCTAGCGATCGCAACTGTAGGTTTAGGGCTGAATTACCTGCTTTACCTGCAAGGGTTGGCGCAAACTTCACCCACTAATGCTCAAGTGATCATCCAGCTTGCTCCTCTGTTTATGGGATTAGGAGCTTTAGCTGTTTTCAAAGAGCGCTACAACCTGCCCCAGCGGATCGGGTTGGGTATCTTAACTTTAGGGTTGACGCTTTTTTTTAAGGAGCAATTGAAGACGCTACTAACCGCACAGGCAACCTATCTCCTCGGTAATGTGATCCTTGTTGTCGCATCGATCGCATGGGCAATCTATGCCCTAATTCAGAAGCAGCTGTTACAAAAATTACCATCTGCGAGCATCATGCTGGTAATTTATGGCGGCTGTACTCTATTGTTTACTCCCTTGGCAGCACCGCAGCATCTTGTGAGCCTGAGTCCCTTAACTCTGAGTATGCTGCTGTTTTGTGGCTTGAATACGCTAATTGCTTATGGTGCCTTTGCCGAAGCCTTGGAACACTGGGAAGCTTCACGAGTCAGCGCAGTTCTTGCCACGGCTCCCCTTGTGACTCTCCTGTCTGTGCCGGCTGTTGCCTGGTTAACACCTAGCTTAATTGCACCGGAACACTTAACAGTATTGGGAGTGTTGGGGGCAATTTTTGTGGTTGTTGGTTCAATTGCAATTGCGATCGGAAAGAACCAACCCCAAACTACAGAAAAGTAAAAGTTTGTTGTAAGTAATCACCTCACGAGCTTCCTATGTCAGAAACAGCAAAATCGATCGCCATCCATGCATCTGAGGCACCGACAAGAACCAAGCCCTCGAACTATCCTGAACCATTCGCGTCGCGCATGGTGGGCAGAGAAAAGCGCCCACTTGGCGACCTGTTTGGCCTCACGAACTTTGGCGTCAACCTTACACGCTTAGCTCCCAATGGCGTTTCCGCCCTTCGTCACGCTCATACCAAGCAAGACGAGTTCATCTACATCTTACAGGGGCACCCAACACTACACACGGACGAAGGGCGTATACAACTTTCTCCGGGCATGTGTGCAGGCTTCAAGGCCGGTACTGGCAACGGACACCACCTGATCAACGAAACCTCAGAGGATGTCCTGTACCTCGAAGTGGGCGATAGAACACCGGGAGACGAAGGAAGCTATCCCGATGATGACCTCAAAGCCTTGTTGGAGGATGGCAAGTGGAAATTTGTCCACAAAGACGGCACTCCATACTAAACCCCCTCATCTCAAATCTGGGTTAACTATCGTTCTTTTTTAGCAAGCTGGGGAAGCTGGGGAGGCTGGGGAAGAAAAATCACTGGCATTAAAGAGGAGTTATACAAGGGAATTTGGTATCACTCCTCTAGTTCGGGAAATTCAGCGCAGAACTGAGTTACAAACTCTTGCATCCTAGCTTCCATTTTTCGTAGCTGTTGGGCTAGAGCATTCCCTTGATCAGCTTGCTTGCTCATCGAGTTATCTGAACCGAAGCGATCGCTGAAATATGACATCGACATCTCATCACCGAAGCTTGTGAGTAAATTCCGGTGTTTAGCCTGATACTGCTGATACCGTCGCCAAACCTTTTCCCACTCATCTGATCGGTTTGCCATTGCTCTTCTTTCATTCGTCACAAAGGTATGTTCGCATCCACTTAAGCGAGGAACTATCAGCACAGCGATCGCTCCTCTACTTCCCGTTTCCGTGCCTATTCTTGATTTTTCCGGATGCCGCTCGAAATCTGTTGAGTTAGAGAAGAGATAGATGCACCTTGGTTTCCCCCTTTGCGCGATCGAGCGCTGGGGGGACTTTTTATAGAGTACCAGTTTAGCGATTATTCATCTGTAGAGTTCGTTTAATCACGGTCGCCATGTGTCTGGAAATCTTAAGCCCACATTCCGCAGGTTGCTGGTAGAGTCAGAGGTATTTTTCAAGACTCCAGACAGTTTTTTCCTGGGAGGCGATGCGCTAACGCGCTAGCTTCGCTTCACGCAAAAGACTGTTCTGGTAGATTTTTGATAAAAATAATCAAGAAGACTCGGCTGTTGACTCCAATGAAGGCATCAAAAGCCAAGAAAAGATAACTGTAATTAGTGAGCCAA
>NZ_DATNPA010000573.1:0-4097 GCF_036703385.1 Allocoleopsis sp.
GCGTAGCGATTTCAGATCGGTTGAGGGCTGGGTGCAACGGGTTGCCCTGAACCCATCACTAAATCGGGATTTAGAGCAAACCAAACTCCAACAGAAGTTTCTGCGCTATAGCGAAGTAGGGGTTTGGTACGAAGCTGTAACCGCTCTGGCTGAACTGCGTCGCCAAAATCCCCAGGATGCCAGCCTAAAACAGGAGTGGGATAAATTAATGCAATTGATTGATTTAAACGCGATCGCTCCCGAACCGATTACCTCCATGCTTACCCCTAAACAGTGAACAGTGAACAGTGAGCAGTATGCACCAGACCGACCGATAACGAGTCACTGATAAGCTGCGGTACATCTAAGCAAGCCTGATTTGGACGAGCAAGATGCCCAGCCCACAAGAAATGTGTTAAACATCAACATGCAACTTAAATGTGCGCCAGCTGAACTGCTCACTGCCCACTTCCCCTGCTCCCCCAGCTTTCCCAAGCACTAGGATTGTTATGATATACAAAAAGTTATCCCAACGACAGAAAACCCTAGCAAGCAGCTTTGCTGATGCCCCTTGGGCGATCGCTTTGACCGTTGTAGGGGCATATAGCGGTCTTCCTTTACCCAGCGTTGCCACACCTGTACTAGACCAATCTGCCCTATCCTCCGTCTCTACAGCAACGTCGGCAGCGCCAACTCCACCCTCCTCCCTCAGGCTACAATTCGCCCAGACTCAAGGACAACCCACTGGGCGAGGCGCACCTGGAAAGGGTGCTCGTCAAGGCGGAGCGAGTCGCGCTCAAAACCCTCCAAAAGACCGAGGCGCACCAGGAAACGATGGCCGTCAAGGCGGAGCGAGTCGCTCTCAAAACCCTCCAAAAGACCGAGGCGCACCCGCACCTGGTCAACGGACAGGTGGAGCCAGTCGTGGGATGTGTCCATCGACCAACAAGCGTCTCACTGCGTTAGTGCCGATTATTTCAGCCACCCCAGATCGCAGCCAAAACCCAATTCTCACCGCTACTCCCGCAGGCTCTGTCTTGGGCTTAACCGTCGCCTCCCATCCCACGTTTTGGGTTTATTCCCCTTATTCCCTTACGTCTGAACATTCCGTTGAGTTTATCCTACAAGATGATCAGGGCAATGTCATTTACCAAACCTCGTTATCCGCGTCGGTAAGCACGCCTGGTGTGGTTGGTTTTAAGCTTCCCGACTCGGTACCACCCCTTCAGGTCAATAAGCGGTATAACTGGTTTTTTAGCATAGCGTGCGATCGCAAACCAGAGGAAACCCCTAACGAGCTGGATGAGCCAACCAAAATCGTTGTTTCAGCCTGGGTAGAACGGATTGCCCTCGAGCCCTCACTTCAACGTGAGTTAGAGCAAGCCACGCCCGCACAGAAGGCTCTTATTTATCATAAAGCAGGCATTTGGCACGAGGCTCTCACCACTCTTGCCGAACTGCGCCGTCAGCAACCTAATGAGGCTACCCTCAAGGAAGAGTGGGAGCAATTGTTGCGATCGATTAACCTAGAAGCGATCGCACCTGAGCCGATTACAGCTAAGCTACTCCCCTAAGAAGGACTTCTGGGTCGTGACTCTGGCTACCAATCAATAGAGTTAGAGCCATCGCCACAGTTTTGACACAGTAGCGCCATATCCGCCAGATATGCTTTTCCCAAAATTGCTCAAGCCACTCCGTTAATCAACGAGAAAACTTGTGTCTTATCCACTGTTCAAGTTGCCTGCTCTTATCCTACCCAACACAAGTACTCATTAAGCGTGAGATCCACCTCTACCCCGGCTTGGCTGTGGCGCTTAGACTCACAACATCGCTTACTCTTGAGTCTTGCCATCGCGACAGTAGTTTTCCTGCTAGTCCCCCAGTCTCTGAGACCCTTAACGCGAACACTCATCGGCTGGAATGCTTTTGTCGTGGTATTGTTACTCTTAACTTGGAGCGTTATCCTGACTGCCCACCCCGAGCAAATTAAGAAACGTGCTCAGACTCAGGATAACAACCGCATATTGATTTCCGTGCTGGTTATCGCTGCTGCTGTGGTAAGTCTTTGTGCCGTCGCCTTTCTCTTAGGAACCCATAAAGAACTACCCAAAGGACAGTTGGGACTGCATATAGCACTATCGGTTGTGTCCATGTTCTGTTCTTGGCTGCTGCTGCATACCGTGTTCACTCTGCGGTACGCCCACTACTACTACTACCGAAGTGAAAGATATCGACAGCAGACACCAACACCATCACCTCATATCGGCGGCTTAGACTTTCCTGGTGAACAACAGCCAGATTATTTAGATTTTGCCTACTTTGCCTTTGTCCTAGGCATGACTTTTCAGGTGTCAGATGTAGCGATTACCTCACGGTTAATCCGGCGTATAGCACTCCTACATGGACTGCTATCTTTTTGGTTTTACACCTTTATTGTTGCACTGAGCATTAACATTATTTCTTCCTTGATTTAAGTGGCAAAGCGTTCACCTGGCTTAATAGCAATTGTTGTTTACAAGGCGATTACAGCCATTTTTTTAGTGATTATTTCTTTCTCCCTTCTCCTAGCCATAAAAAAGCAGACACAACTTTTACAGCTCGAAGATAGCTTGACTTTATCAGGTAAGCTCGGTTTCATTGCTTGGGTTTTAGAGAAAATCTTGAACTTTAACCCCCGAACTCTAGAGCTAAGTGGAATAGCAGCAGGAGTTTATGCAGCTGTGACAACGGTTGAGGCGTTGGGGCTTTGGTATCAGAAAAAATGGGCAAGTTGGCTAGTTTTGGGATTAGTATCTATCAGTATCTTGCCCGAAATTTTTGAATTAAGTAAAGGATTTTCAATTCTAAAATTTCTTATATTTTTAGCCAATGTAGGTATTTTTATTTATCTGTTGCGCGAAATCCGTAATGGAAAGTGACTTGGAAGATTTTAATTTTCAATGTTTTGGTTGATTTTAGCTTTTACTGGCAGCATAAAATTGCAGGCTGTAGAATCCTCGACTACCTATTTACTAACCCTCGGACTATCCCTCGGTTTTGGGAGGCTGACTACAGCAAACACCATCACCCAGGAAACATAGAGAGAAAATCATCACCATTAATCACTGCCGTCCAGTGCTTGTATCGACTTGGACTGGCCTTCTCTCGTGGGTCGCTCTGCACCAGTGGCATAAACTCCTGATCATGCTCTCGCCGTGATGCCCCAACCTGGCAACCAGCAGACCACCTACCAGGGTCTTCCCCAAAATTGAAATCTTGTCCATGCCCCACAGAGTGCTGATCGACGCAAAAATCATCCCCTGTGTCCGGTACTCTGTCAGGTCCTCTTAAAACCGTTATGTTTCCTGTCTGAATTAAGGCAAACTGATCGTGATGCATTCCGGTTGACCACGCTTGGTATTGCCACGCCTTGATGTCTGCACACCCTGAATCATTCATGGGGTGTTCCCAATAATATTCTCCGGGGTCACAGGTCGCGAGCCAGTTCCCCTTAAAGTGGGGAACGAGCAACCCTTGGTCGTTGCGATTACACACCCAAATCATGCGGCGATCATTGAATTGAAACGGCGCATTTCCATTCCAGGTGCCATCCCGATTTAACCCTCGGAAGTAGCAGATATTAATCTCACCCGGATTGGTGCTGATATAAAAGTTGTGCAACACATACCACATTACTGTCCGTGATGCCCAGCTTCCGTCCAGATACCATCCTCTTATCAATAAATGTGGGTCAGTGTTAATCAGGGAGCTAGCCGTAGCCTTCCCCAATCCCTCTTCCTGAATCCCTTTAAATGCTTTGAAAGTGGCAAGCGCCCGTTTAGACTTCGGCCCCCACTTCCCATCCGGTTCGCTCAACAGCCAGAAGTTAGACAATCGTGCCTGTAGCTGCTTGGCTATGTCTGGGTTACTTGCGATCGCATCCTCAGTAATTGGCGTGTCGCGCTTGGCGGCGTCGTAAAGGAAAGACATAAGAAATAACTCCCTCTAACGCTATACATTCTAAGCTAAAGGCTCCTTGTCCGCAGTACCCATCAATCCAGAGAACATTGGCACTGTAATGCCTTGTGTAACAACGCCTGATAGTCCTGTTCACTAATGGTTTGGGCACCGAAGCGAAC
>NZ_DATNPA010000574.1:0-3070 GCF_036703385.1 Allocoleopsis sp.
TTCAACTCATTAGTACCGCAGGGCTTGCGGGAAAGGAAACTGCCTGTGCAGACGATCTACCGGGGGTTGGTGAAAACCAATCTAGGCAAGTGTCAAAATCCCGTAAGGGAAGAACCAGGAAACCCAAGCCGTAAGGTTTGGAAGCCGGCGGCATAATCTTCTATTTGCCGCAGGAGGATGTCACATTGAAAAATACTGTCGCGGACTCATTGTTGATTTGCCAGAATCTGCCGATAAACCTGAATCGTCTGCTGAGCGATCGCATCCCAACTATAATTCCTCAAAGCATACTCTTGACCCTTCATTCCTCGGCGCTGCCGTTCCCCAGCATCCTGAAGTGACTCCCTTAACACCTGAGTCAGGGCATCTACCTCACAAGGGCAAATCCAACCGGCCTCAGCACCCTTGACGTCTTCCCAGATATGAACTTGGTCAGAAATCACCACAGGCGTTCCAGCAACCATTGCTTCCGCCACCGCAATGCCAAAGTTTTCGTAGTAAGAAGGGAGGACAAATAAGTCCGCATCTTGTAACAACGCCGCCTTCCACTCACCCGTAACAAAGCCCGTAATCGTACTGTGGGATGACAAAGGTGAAGCCTGAATCTGTTCCCGAATCTGATTTTCATAATCCGGATCTTGAGGATTTGTTCCTGCTAGAACAAAGTGAAAAATTAGCCCCTCTGCTATCAGTCTTACCAGCGCCGGAATCAGCAAATTCAGACCCTTTTTCGGGTCGATGCGGGACATAAACAGCACCAAAGGTTGGTTATCTGAAATACCCAACTGACGCCGTACTTCTCCTTTAGGGGGCATCACTGAGGGCGTCACTCCGAGTGGGATCACAAAATCTCGTGTCTGAGTCCCGAAACGCTCGGAAATCTTAGCCTCCTGAACACTGGTGAAATGAACTCCAGCCGCACCCGTCAAGTTGGGTTGTTCCAGCAGTAGGGCATAGATTTGCTTGAGCCGCCGCTTTTTCTGTAAATCAGCTGGGTCAAGCGTACCTAAGGGACGCAAAATATAAGGTAGCTTCTTGTGTCGTGCGATCGCAGCCGTTGCCGTACTGACTGGCGAGAAGAGAGCATGAATATGGGCAAGGTCAAATTCTGGAGCATGTTGCCAAAGCCAGCGCAACAAGTCGAGAGAAAACTTGTAGCGGCGGAAGGGAGAGCAGTGGAAGTGTCGCACCTGATAGCCATCCTGCTCTACGGGTTGATCCAGGGGAACATCCAGTGGGGGTTGTCCAGCATCCCCGTTCGAGTCAGTTGTCAGCACGGTGACTTCTACTCCTTGAGACGCCAACGCGGCTGAAAGCCCTTGTACCATCTGGCTAGGGCCACCGTAAACCAGAGAAATCGAAGGGACAATTTGTAAAATTCGCAGAGGTTTGCTCATCGATAGGGTATCTTCTTCAACGGAGGAACTGGGGTAGGAAAAGAGGGACTGGAAATTGAGTGAGGCTGGAACGCCGAAAGCAGGGCAAAGCTGGAGAATTCCTCAACTTACCTTCTTCCTAAAGCTCTGATACCCCTTCACGGCGAAATAAGTTAAAATTACCACCAGTAACCTGAATCAAGCCGTTAATCAGGCAAGGGTCACCCCCGATAAAGTATCTCAGGATCAGGCGAATTTTCGGCTCAGGCAGAAAGTAAGCAATCTGACCAAAATATAGTCCAATTTATTGGATAATCTGGAATAGGTTTGCCCTATCCTGGGAAACAGTGCAACCTGAGATATTGTATGGATTTCAGTCTTGGACGAAGAGGCTACCCGCCCCATTAACTGATGGACTCATGGATGAAGCGAGTGCAGGGACGAAACCATGAAGCAACGCAACGTCCAAAGGAATTGCTCCGGTCAGGACAATCCTGAAAGACAATCCGCCGAAGCGCAACTGAGAAGACTTCATGGGTAGATGTCTAATTGGTTCAGGAAATTTCCTGAGATAGATTGCCTTGTTTCAAAGCTAATCCTTGGGTGCTGTAATGTCCAAAACATTAAGAGAAAGTAATACTCTATCCTGAAAGCACACTCAGCCAATTGAATATTAGAAGAATTGCTGTGGTGAGCGGCACGAAATCTTATAGAGTTATTGTTACTAAGGGTCAGTAATCTTTCACCTGTTCAGGTACCCCAACGATGTGAAACTTTACACCCGAATCGAAAGATACATTGAGAAGGCTAATTCGTTAAAGAAGAGACTTTCTCGTTAGCCTGATTAATTTTTCATAAAAATTGCGTTTCCATCGGGAAAACTGCTATGCGCTTTTTATCAAAGCCCTCAAAATTTACTGGTATTTGTCTAATTTATCCCCTATTTTTACTAGTAACAGGATGTACTCTGTACACCCATGCTCAAGCAAGAGGAGTCAATTTCCAGCCCTCCAATTCAATAGCCTCATCTGATTTAAAATCAAAGTTAGGTTCCCGTCTTACTACCGAAGTCAACCCGGAACTAGCTTGGTTCAATTTGACAGATTGGATGTACCTGCTTAATCGCAGCGATCCCCATTCACCAGAAAGTGTTTTAGCTCACATCGTTGCCTCTATTTTTACGAGAGATACAGGCGCACTCGCTAGCAAAATGGGGAACTTATCGATGCGCTCTGGATTAGATCGATGGCTTACTGAAAAAGGCCAAGAAAACAAGAAGAAATTAGCCAGTTTTGATAGGTCTTCTCCTTGGCCTAATACGCTGACATTAGCAAGAGCCGAATCGTCAGCCAATGGAGAACAACGCATCTACTGGCTTAAAGGAACTGCGCGAACCTCAGAACCTGGTGTTTTTTATCCGATTGAATTTTCCATTCAATTGGTGAAAAATAATCAAGGTGAATGGTTGGCTAATGACTTTGAGGTCATCCCTCAGCAATGGGAACGTCGATAAAGAGAATATATAATATATAACGGGATATCTACCCGAAGACAAACATCGCTATCAGCAAGAGTAACTTTAATAGATTATTTTGATCCCCTTTGCCAATTTATTTGCAAAACTTTACCTTGTGGAAGCGATCGCACTCTACGACTGGAACAAAATTTCTACAGACGTTCTGGAGTAGACAATT
>NZ_DATNPA010000575.1:0-13675 GCF_036703385.1 Allocoleopsis sp.
AGTTCGGACCCTAACCCCTGCAATAAGCTAGATTTGCTTGGTGCAGTTGCAGATTCCATATCGGTATACCCAGAAGGAGGATGTTGTAGATTAGCAGGAGCAGTCATCAGAAAAGACCTGGAAACTGCGGGTTGACAAAAAAAATGATTGACTGGAGCGATTCAACCGAAAGGTAACGGAGGGTAGCTCTAACTCTAAGGTAAGGGCTTTGCCTTAAAGCGACAGCCTATACTTGGTTTACCTCAATCATTCCATTCACCTCGTGGCGGCACCGGTGGATTTCGGTCTAAGGCACGGGTCAGTTCGTCATCCCGTTCCCGCTCACCTCTGAGCCACTGACGAATTGCGGTTTCAATGACCCGACTCGGATCATTGGTCAGGTGATGGATTTGCTCTAATAGTTCTGAATCCAAATGGATAGAGATTTCTTCTTTGTCAGCTGAATGCTCTCTATGTACGGCATGATCGTTCATAAGCCCAGTGTTAGTTTCCCTAATAAACATTTTACGATAACTATCAATTCGCCGTCTTTCGATTCTGCGCACGCCAAAAGGCTATCTTGTAGTGCAGCCTTCCAGTTATTCCCATATAGAGGGAATCTCCCGATTTTCTTGGCGAAAACATTAAAATAAGTTAAGCGTTATTGAATTCTACAGCCCTTTTTTGTTGTCACCCCGATATGACTGACGTTCCTGTCTCTCGCATTCGTAACTTTTCGATCATCGCCCATATCGATCATGGGAAATCAACTTTAGCCGATCGCTTGCTACAGACGACAGGCACAGTCGAGGCGCGGCAGATGAAGGAACAGTTCCTGGACAATATGGAGTTGGAACGGGAACGGGGCATTACCATTAAGCTGCAAGCCGCACGGATGAACTATACAGCCAGCGATGGTCAGCAATACGTCCTTAATCTCATTGATACACCCGGTCACGTCGATTTTTCTTATGAAGTCTCGCGATCGCTCGTTGCCTGTGAAGGAGCGCTGTTGGTCGTAGATGCATCTCAGGGTGTCGAGGCACAGACTCTCGCTAATGTTTACTTAGCCCTAGAGCATGACCTAGAAATTATTCCGGTTCTGAATAAAATCGACTTACCCGGAGCCGAACCCGAACGGGTGAAGAGCGAAATCGAAGAGATCATCGGTCTTGATTGTAGCGGTGCAATCAAGGCATCCGCAAAGGAAGGCATTGGAATTCATGAAATCTTAGAATCCATCGTCCATTTGATCCCCCCTCCCCAGGATACGGTAGACAAACCCCTGCGTGCATTAATTTTTGACAGCTACTATGACCCTTACCGGGGTGTAATCGTTTATTTCCGGGTTGTGGATGGAACGGTTAAAAAAGGCGACAAAGTCCGCTTGATGGCATCCCACAAAGAGTACGAAATTGACGAACTCGGTATTCTTTCCCCCACCCAAATTCAAGTCGATGAACTTCATGCTGGTGAGGTGGGTTACCTAGCAGCAGCCATTAAAGCCGTAGAAGATGCTCGTGTCGGTGATACAATTACCCAGGCAGCCAAACCCGCCGGGGCTCCCTTGCCTGGTTATGCGGAAGCCAAGCCGATGGTCTTTTGTGGCTTATTCCCCATCGATGCGGATCAGTATGAAGATTTGCGGGATGCCTTAGAGAAGCTGAAGCTGAATGATGCAGCACTGCACTACGAGCCGGAAACCTCCAGCGCGATGGGTTTTGGTTTCCGGTGTGGCTTTTTAGGCTTGCTGCACATGGAAATCGTTCAGGAACGGCTGGAGCGAGAATACGATCTGGATTTAATTATCACCGCACCGTCTGTGGTGTATCAAGTCACCACTAACAAAGGCGAAGTCTTCGAGATTGATAATCCTAGCAAGTTACCGGCACCCAACGAACGGGAAAGCATTGCTGAACCCTATGTCAAGGTGGAGATGATTACTCCGGAAGCCTACGTCGGCACCCTGATGGAACTGTGTCAAAATCGACGTGGGGTATTTAAGGACATGAAATATCTCACCCAAGGGCGAACGACGTTAGTCTATGAATTGCCCTTGGCAGAAGTCGTAACGGACTTTTTTGACCAGTTGAAGTCCCGTTCTCGCGGCTACGCCAGCATGGAGTACCATCTGATTGGCTACCGAGAAAACACACTCGTCAAGTTAGATGTTCTAATTAACGGTGACCCTGTTGATTCTTTGGCAATGATTGTTCACCGAGACAAAGCTTACAATGTGGGTCGCTCCTTGGTGGAAAAATTGAAAGAGCTGATTCCCCGTCATCAATTCAAGATTCCCCTGCAAGCATCCATTGGCAGCCGCGTGATAGCCAGTGAACATATCCCAGCTTTACGCAAGGACGTACTCGCCAAGTGTTATGGCGGCGACATCAGCCGGAAGAAGAAACTGCTTCAGAAACAGGCGAAAGGGAAAAAGCGGATGAAATCGGTTGGTACAGTGGATGTCCCGCAGGAAGCATTTATGGCAGTGTTGCGCCTCGATCCGCAGTAGGATTGCGCAAGAGAAAAATTGGAAGAGTCAGGAGCCAAGGGAAAGTAGTTTTTCGGGGGTGGCCAAGCGATCGATAGAATGTTTATTGGGGAAGGCGGTAGGGGACGGACAATATTAAATATCGGTCGCCCCCCATCCTCAGGCCCTATTTGCAAAAATTAATTTTTTAGGATTTCTCTGAGCAGACAATAATGACAGCGCCTTCTAGGAGATAGATTCTCTACTCCAACTCCAGTTTTTTGGGACAAAAGCTCAGCCCCTGCTACATCAAGACCTGCACCTATTCTTGCGAAAGTAAGGCTAGAGAGCTGAATCTTTGAATCTTTACACAGTCTTCAAATTGATTTCAATTTCTATCCCAAACCTTGTGGCATCTTTGTAGCTAAAGAAGATTAAATAGCTATACTGGCTGGAGAAAATCAAGTTGAGTCCACTTCGCGGAAAACTATGAGAATTCTGGTTACGGGCGGTGCTGGTTTTATTGGTTCCCATTTGATTGATCGCTTAATGGCAGATGGGAATGAAATCATTTGTCTAGATAATTTTTTTACAGGTCACAAGCGCAACATCGGTCAATGGCGAGATCATTCTCGCTTTGAGCTGATTCGCCACGACATCACCGAACCCATTCGGTTGGAAGTAGACCAAATTTACCACCTCGCTTGTCCAGCTTCACCGATTCACTACCAATACAATCCTGTTAAGACCATCAAAACCAACGTCATGGGTACCCTGAATATGCTGGGGCTAGCCAAACGGGTAAAGGCAAGATTATTATTAGCCTCTACATCGGAGGTGTACGGCGATCCAGAAGTACATCCTCAATCAGAAGAGTACAGAGGAAACGTTAATACTATTGGTATTCGCAGCTGTTATGACGAAGGTAAGCGAGTTGCGGAAACTTTAGCCTTTGACTACCATCGGCAAAATAATGTAGAAGTTCGCGTGGTTCGGATTTTTAATACTTACGGGCCGCGTATGCTCGAAAATGACGGTCGAGTGGTGAGTAATTTTGTCGTGCAATCCCTGAGGGGTCAACCTTTGACCGTGTATGGGGATGGTTCACAAACCCGTAGCTTCTGCTATGTGTCTGACTTAGTGGACGGACTGATGCGGTTGATGAATGGTGAGCATACCGGACCGATTAATTTAGGGAATCCGGAAGAATACACAATTTTGGAACTAGCTCAGGCGGTTCAGAAGATGGTGAATCCTGATGCTGAAATTATCTTTAAATCTCTTCCTCAGGATGACCCACGCCGTCGTCGCCCCGACATTACAAAAGCAAAGACTTTGCTCAATTGGCAGCCTACCGTTCCCTTACAAGAGGGGTTAAAACTAACAGTGGAGGATTTTCGGACTCGTATAGCCTCGGCGGGGGCTTATCACTTGGCTTCGATGTAATTAATTAACAGTACTCAGGGTGCTGGAGAGAGGAAACAGGACTTTCGTCATGGGGTGATTGGGAACTAGGGAATTTAGAAAGATATTCTATGTCTTTGATTGAATTCTAATCGCCCATCCATTGCCCTAACAAATGATATTGAAACGGTAGCGACGTTAGTAGCGTCTTGTACCAGTTGAAGATACGCTTTTTGGTTCTGGAAATTGCGCCTAAGTCCTGAAATACTCAAAAATTAAGGCTTCCCTGAGCCCTATTTGTATCAGCGAGGAGCAGCAATATGCGTGTTTGTGTGATTGGGACTGGATATGTAGGTTTGGTGACAGGTGCTTGCTTAGCCCACATCGGGCACCACGTCATTTGCGTGGACAACAATGAAGAGAAAATTAAGTTAATGAAATCTGGGCAGTCGCCTATCTATGAGCCCGGACTATCAGAAATTATGCAGGGAGCCAGCCATTCTGGGAATCTGGAGTTTACCTCAGATTTAGCAGCGGGTGTGGCTCATGGTGAAATTTTGTTTATTGCCGTGGGAACACCAGCCTTACCGAACGGCGAAAGCGATACACGCTACGTCGAAGCTGTGGCGCGTGGCATTGGTTCCCATCTTAACGGCGGCTATAAGGTGATTGTGAATAAGTCAACCGTACCGATTGGTTCCGGTGATTGGGTGCGGATGATTGTGCTTGATGGGGTGGCAGAGCGCCAAACATCTTTGGTTGCTGCGGGTGGCATTGCTGGAGGAGAAGTTACAGCAGAAAGTGGCACCCAGTTTGATGTTGTGAGTAATCCAGAGTTCTTGCGGGAAGGTTCAGCCATTTACGATACATTTAACCCAGACCGAATTGTGCTGGGGAGTACTAGTCATCGGGCGATCGCGATGATGCAGGAACTCTATGCTCCGATCGTCGAACGTCAGTTTGCAGAAGACAAATCTCTGCCTCCAGTGCCGATGCTAGTGACAGACATTAGCTCAGCTGAGATGGTTAAATACGCGGCGAATGCCTTTTTGGCAACCAAAATTAGCTTTATTAATGAAGTGGCTAACATTTGCGATCGCGTCGGTGCTGATGTCACTCAAGTTGCCAAAGGCATTGGTTTAGACTCGCGGATTGGGAGTAAATTTTTGCAAGCAGGCATTGGCTGGGGTGGTTCGTGTTTCCCCAAAGATGTCTCTGCGCTCATTCATACCGCTGATGATTATGGCTATGAAGCTCAACTTCTCAAAGCGGCTGTTAGTGTTAATGATCGTCAGCGCTTGATTTCCCTGGAAAAACTTCAGCAAGAACTGAAAATTCTTAAAGGGAAAACCATTGGACTACTCGGGTTAACGTTTAAGCCCGATACTGATGATTTGCGGGATGCTCCAGCACTCAATCTGATTGAGCAACTCAACCGATTGGGCGCAAAAGTCAAAGCTTACGACCCCATTATTTCCCAAACTGGGATGCGTCACGGGCTATCGGGCGTGATTGTGGAAACCGATCCAGAACGACTCGCAGACAGTTGCGATGCTTTAGTTCTCGTCACCGACTGGGAGCAATTCCGCAAGCTGGATTATGCCAAGATGGCGAAGCTAATGAATAATCCCGTGATGATTGATGGTCGCAATTTTCTTGATCGAGAAACACTCTTAAGCGCTGGCTTCCGGTTTTTAGGAATTGGTCGATAGAAGAGTAGACTTGCTTGGAAGGTTGTAGGTTTATACATTGTGACTTACTCGTCCAAACTTTTAACGTTCAACCTTCTAAGCGGAAGTTGCCCCTGACGGGGCAACTTTCGTCTAAGAGAGATCGAGAGGAAACATCCCAATCTGATAAGGGCGAACGACCGTTCGCCCCTACCAACACTCAGCCATCCTAAAACATGAAGACCGCCCTTTAGGGCTGGGGGAGGTCAATCCAGTTTGAGCGCAGGTCTCTGTTATTAGAATGATGTTATGAAAATCCTGTAAATTATTGCTCTCTCAGCTTCCGCTTGTTTTTAATCTTGAGTTACACTGACCTGGTAGCCGCTACAAACTATAAATTGCATAAAACCCAGTCAGACTATTGCTCAATAACTCGGTACTTGTGGTGATTGAGCAATAAGCTTACGGTAAATTAAACCTAAAAATTCCGGATTCATTGTAAAACTTGCTGTTTCAACTATATCAGCTCCTTGTTAAAAGCTGGCTTACCCCCAAGAATTGAGAATTATCCTGATCTTCCTTTTTAACAAGGAAAGTTAGGGCTCAGGACGGACTGACAGTGTAACGGGACAAAGACAACTCCCTTTGCTAAAGTGGCGACAGGGTGCAGAGAAAACAATGATCTGTTAAATCACATGAATAATAACCCCTCAACAGGGTCTCAAACTCTTCAACCGCTACCCATAAGTTAGTGGGAAACACATACATTGCAGGGTATTTCGCGATCAAGCAGCTAGCTGAGCTTTAAACATGAGAGACCCTGCAACTCGAAAAGATTCAAAAGGGTACACTAAGTAGCGAGCTTTTCCGTTAGATGCAGCAAATTCAAGGGAGGTTTCTGCAACGGCGTGAATTCAGCCCCGTGGGCGGTTTTTAGTTCCCAAATCTACAGTTTGAGTCAGGGTGCTTCTACGTGCAACCCAAGGAATGGCGAATAAAGAACGGATTACAGGTTGGCTAATGAGCAGGTTAACAAGCTGACAAGTTGCTCGGTTAGTCGGTTCAATCTTCAACCTTCACCTGAAATCCTAACCTTCAACCTTTTGACCAATTCCCAATTACTTGAAAATGCTGGTTTTAGTTCTGATGTTTAGATTGACGGCTTTTGCCAATAGAAGTCAGCGGTGTTTGAGAGCGGTTACAGCCGTCGCACTCTTGTTTAGCGTAGCTGGCTGTACTTTCAATTCTTCAAAAGGACAGCCCGAAACTCCGCAACCGACCTCATCAGATTTATGGGAGTCGCCAGAACCACCAGCAACGCCCAAGTTACCAACGCCAACGCTGTCGGGGTTGAAGAATGTGCCGTCTTTACCGCCATCAACAGCGAACCGGAAGCTACTGGAAGAAAGTTGGGACATTTATCGACAGCAATTCATTCAAGTGGATGGTCGAGTGATTGACTACCAAGATAGCGATCGCTCTACCTCAGAAGGACAAGCCTATGCTATGCTGCGGGCTGTCCTGATTGATGACCCGACTACATTCGCCCTCTCCTTAGACTGGGCAGAAAAAAATCTCCACCGACTTTCTGATACAGGCACTGACATTGACCAACTTTGGGCGTGGAAGTGGGGACAGTACAAACCTGGAAAGTGGGGGCCAATCGACAAAAATTTTGCCACCGATGCCGACATCGATGCGATTACGGCTCTAATTCTGGCCTCTCGCCGCTGGAATCAACCCGAATACTTGAATTTAGCACGCCGCAAACTACGAGATTTGTGGTACTTCTCTACCATCGAGGTGCCAGGGGGCAAGCGCTATCTTTTACCAGGACCCGTGGAAGCCTTTTCCCCTACCCCCACAACAATCCATCTCAATCCCTCTTATTTCGCTCCTTATGCCTTTCGCCTCTTTGCCCAGGTTGACAAAGATCGCGACTGGATGAGCCTGGTTAAAAGTAGCTACGAGGCGCTCGAACAGTCGTCCAAGGTTTCCGCTGCTGGCTTACCGAGTGACTGGATTGCCCTCGACACCCAAACAGGTAAGTTTGGGCCGATACCGGCACAGAAAAACCTTCAGAGCGTGTATAGCTTCGATGCTTACCGGGTTTGGTGGCGAGTCGCTTGGGATGCGGCTTGGTTCAAATCCCCCGAAGCCCAAAAGTATCTCAGTACTGCCACCAAACACCTAGAAAAACAATGGCGTCAGCAAAAGCGCCTGCCAGCTCGGATCGACCTCCAGGGAAAACCGACGGTGGACTACGAGGCTACATCCCAATACGCCATGCTAATACCAGCCTTCCGGTTAACTAGTCCCGATATAGCCGAACAGTTGCTGAAGGAGAAAATCTTACCTCAATATCATCAAGGGATTTGGGATGACCAGTCAGCTTACTACACTCAAAACCTAGCTTGGATTGGGCTACTTCCTCCCGATGTCGTGAGTCCCCAGCTCCTACAACCTCAATCCAAATAAGTTGAAGGTTAAAGGTCGAAGCTTGAAGTCGCCTAGGCTCCTAACATGTCACCAAATAATTCGTAATTATAAATACTCGCTCTCGCGTTAGCTTCGCAACGTAATTCGTAATTCTAAATTCAAAAAGCGGGTCAGAAGCCCTGGCCTTTAGGCTACCCATGTTTAAGCGGAGTATAAATCCCTGTTTAAACATTAATTATGTTAGCGCAGCGCCGGAGCTTTAGTGAGGACGTAGCCCATTACGAATTGCGAACTACGAATTTTTAAAAGTGCGTTCCAGCAAGATTGCTCTTAGACCCACTGCCTTAGCGGCCTGATAATCTTCTCTGAAGCTATCCCCAATATGCCATGCATCCTTCGGTGCACAAAAATGTTTTTGTAAAGCAATGGCAAAAATTTGTGGGTCAGGCTTGGCAACACCTGCCTGTGTAGAAATTGTGATTGAGGTAAAAAACTCCTTCAGGTTTAGGGCATCTAAGACGTAGTCAAGACGGGAGTCAAAATTAGACACAATACCCATTTGAATCCCAATCCGTCGCCACGCTTCCAATGCTGGTAGCACATCGGGGTAGATAAACCAAGGTTCAGCCGTGGCAAAGTGGTTGTAGAGTTCGTCGAAAAAATCGGTAAAGTTAGCAAACTGACTAAGCACGCCAGCTTGTTGGAACGTGCGGAGGGCAATCACCCGCCACCACTCAAATTCGCAATGGGGAATCTCGTCGGGATGAGCTCCAGGAAAAACTGGGGTAGCGGCAAAGGCTTGGAAGAAGGCTTCGTTTAATCGGTCAGCTGGGACTTGAACACCAAACTTCTGAGCGATCGCACTATAAACCTCGCCTACGCTCCCCCGGACACCAAACAGTGTACCGACTGCATCAAGAAAAATCACTTTCGGTTGTTGTAGGGTCATTGGTTACGAGGTTGAAGGTTGGAAGGTTGAAGGTTGTAACGTTCTACGTGTCCAGCCCGTTCCCTTAATTGAGGGATGGTTTGTAAAGTTGAAGGTTGGAATATTGAAATTTGGAACATTTTATGGTAATGACGTAGCGTTGAGAGAACATTGAAAGTTTTAAATGGCACGCCCTGCAACCTTCAACCTAGCAACAACTAGGAGTTTCCTGATAATATCGCCACCAAGGGTTGCGCCATCCAATTCAAGCCAACTTTCAGCTTATGGTTTAAGGTGGGCATCCGATAGAGATAGGCAAGACGCCGAGCGAGATAGGCTAAAGGCCCATCCACCTTGAGTCCCAGACCTGTGAGTGTGGCATTGTCGATCCCCAAGGTCATCATTTCCCCTAACGGCTGATAGCGGAAGGGTAACAGAGGACGACCTGTGAGGGAAGCCCAGATATTCCAAGCTGCATAGTCGGCTTGCTGAAACGCGGATTGTGCCGTGTTTGGGACTTGCTGACCGTCGGCATCGCGGCAATCGGCGAGGTCACCCAAGGCAAAAATTTCGGGATGATCAATGGCTTGGAGTGTGGGTGTTACGACTAGCTGACCCCGCTGGCTTTGCTTGAGAGAGAGCGATCGCACAACTGGGGCAACCCTTGTCCCCACTGTCCACAACACGATATCGACAGGGATACTATCCACCTGTGCTTTATACAACAAGGAAATCGCATCTGGCTCAACCGAGGCCACCGATGTTTCTAAATCAATCCACACCTTTCGGTCATTTAGAGCCTTATGAGCTGCATCGCGATTAAAATCGGTTGAAGTTCTGAGAATCATATCACTCATTTCAATCAGCCGCAGCCGTCCGCGATCGCCGAGTCGTTCTGCCAGTTTGCAAGCTAACTCAACTCCCGAATAACCCGCACCCACAATGGCGACTCGGATTTTCTCTCGATCCGACTCTTCCAAAATCCGTAGCCGTTCTTCTAAACGATAGGCATCCGCGATGGTACGGAATCCAATCGCATACTCCATTACCCCAGGTGCCATATCCAGAGGCGTTTCTCCACCCATCGCCAACACCAAGCGGTCATAAGCAAATTCCGGGCCATCATGCAACTGTACCTGCCGCTCCTCTACATTAATTCCATCCACAGCGGCTTGAGTAAAGCGCACCCCTGTGTTAATCAACAGTTCTTCATAGGGTGGGGCAATTTCCCAGGTTTGGAGTTCCCCAGTCAGGAGTTCATACAGTAACGGCGTAAATAAAAAGCGATCATTTTGATCGACCAATATAATTTCCGGTTGTTGGGGCTTTTCCCACGGCAGCTGGCTCAAGCGCAGGGCAGTATAGAGACCCCCAAAGCCTCCTCCAAGAATACAGATGCGGGTCGGTTGTTCACTCATGGTTCAAAGCGCGTGCGTTAGAGCATGGCAATTTTCTTCAGTGTAGCGAGTTGACGCCGAGGCGGGACAAAGCAACCAGAGTCTTACAAAAAAGGCAGAGGGCAGGAGGCAAAAGGCATAAGGGAAGAAGAGAGAAGGGAGAAGAGAGAAGAGAGCCGTGGGTTATTGCCCACGAAAAAAGACAAAAGACAATCACCTCTTGATTCAAACATCCTTATCCAATCCCACGCTATGAGTAGGCGTGGGAACCTTATGCCTTATGCCTTCGATCTTTTGCCTTATGAACTTTCAAATTGGGTTGATTTGTGCATGAGTTTCCAGGTAGCCTCTTAGGCAAAACCAAGAGGCTCATCGGTGAGGATTTGTTGCTTCTTACAGAATTCCTGATAGAAAAAAGCAAGATACTCTAAAAGCCAAAGCGAGCCTCTCTCACACAGAATCTAAATTCGAGATTGATTGAATCCTTAATACTGGGTGTGATATGCCTGCGCTTACAACATTTAATTTCACTAATAGCAGCACAATTGCTGCGGGTACGCTTGATGCTAATGGCAACCCCATCGGTGGCTTATCGGGCATTACCTACGATGCTGCCAACAACGTTTACTACGTTATCTCCGATGGTCGCAATATTGCTGGTAGTCCCGGTCCTGCTCGCTTCTATACCTTTAATCTCGCGATCGCTCTCAATACGGGTAACTTGGGAGGAGTTACTCTCACGGGTTTAACAACCATAGGTAATCCGCCTCCCTTTGCGCCCAATACTTCTGATACTGAGGGCATCGCTTTTGTTAATGGGAATTTGTACATCTCTTCAGAAGGAGCGTTCAACGGGACTACACCCACCGCCCAGCCGTTTATCAATCGGTTCGCTCTCGCCGGGAATCAAAACGGGGTACTGCCGATTCCTGCCAAATTTGCAGCAACAGCAGGTACGACGGGCATCCGCGATAATAGAGGCTTTGAAAGCCTGAGTGTTACTCCTAACCAACTGTTTCTGTTTACAGCGACAGAAAATGCCCTCAAACAAGATGGCCCTGCTGCAACTGCCACGAACGGTAGCCCTTCCCGGATTTTGAGATACGACCTGACCACAGGCTTACCCGATAGAGAATTTCTCTACAATACTGACGCTGGCAACGGTATTTCTGAAATATTAGCACTGGATAATAATACGCTCCTCGTGCTAGAGCGCTTCTTAAATCCTCCCTTTTCAGGCAGCTTGAGATTATATGAGGTATCTCTCCTAGGAGCGACTGATATTTCAGGCTTAGACTCCTTGGGAGCGAGCGGTGTTACACCCGTCCAGAAAACGTTGATCGCCAATCTACCTACTTTAGGGCTTCTTGACAATTTTGAAGGCATGACGCTCGGTCCCGTTTTGGCAGACGGGAGGCGCTCGTTGATACTCGTCAGTGACAACAATTTTGGTGTAGTGGGCACAGGCTCACAGTTTGCGGCTTTTGCCGTCAGAATCAACACTGCGCCCACACTCACACCAGTAACACCGAATCTGACAGGGATTGTTGAAGACCCCACAACCAACAACGGCGACTTAGTTTCTACCTTGATCGGCAATGCGATCGCTGATGTAGACCCAGAAGCGGTAAGGGGAATTGCTGTCACAGTGGTGGACAATACCAACGGCAGTTGGGAGTATTCAACTGATAACGGTCTGACTTGGAGTGCGTTTGGAACACCGTCAACGGCAGCAGCGAGATTGCTGGCAGCAGACGCCAACAACCGAATCCGCTTTGTGCCCATAGCCAACTATAGCGGCACAGCCACCATTATCTACCACGCTTGGGATCAGACGAGGGGCACCAACGGTTCGACAGCAGACCTCTCAACGGTGGACAGAATTGGCGGAATTACAGCCTTCAGCGCTGTCAAAGATTCGCTGGTGATCGCTGTTAATGCTGTCGCTGATGCGCCCCCCCTCACGGTTGAGTCAGCCTCAGGCAATCAAAACAGTCCGATTCCCCTAAACATCAAAGCAGCGCTAGTCGATATTGATGGCTCAGAGAACCTTTCGGTTCAGATTGCAGGTGTGCCCACCAGCGCTTCCCTTAGCGCCGGCACAAACTTGGGCGGTGGCATTTGGCAGCTGACTCCAGATCAACTCACGGGTCTTTCCATTACATCAACCAGTGATAACGATTTCGCCCTGACTGTTACTGCTACAGCAACTGAGGTCTCTAACGGTAACACCGCCTCAACATCTAGAACCCTGGATGTAATAGTCAATTCAGTAACGCCAGCACCAACCCCTACACCAACCCCGATCAATACTGCCTTAACTTTGAGGCAAAATCCCAACAATACTTTTGTTATTGAAGGCTCTTCAGGACAAACTCAACTCGAGTTCGATCTCACTCAAGGAAACTCAGCTGCTGTTAATGAAGTGGGTGTTGTAGTTCTGGATAATGATTCTGGTACGATTAATGGAATTGCTCCGGGTCAGGCAGGGTATCAGCAAGCTGCCCTGAGTCAGGGAACGGTAATTTTTTCCGCACTATCTAACTCCCCTAATAATTTTGGGGTATCGAATCAAACTCGTGTTTTAACCGTAGAGGCGAATCAGCGTCTCTTGTTTTACTTAGTCCCAAACAGTAGCACGGATACGGCACTATCTGACTTGGCTGCTGGGCGAACACCCCCTAATATATTCTTCGCCTCGCCCTCTTTTAATACAGGTGGGTTGGACTCTCTGCAAGTATCAGACCAAGGCAATGGTGTTTTTACCCTACGCTGGGACGATGGAGTAGGTGGAGGTTCTCCAGACTTCAACGACTTAGTGTTCAACGTCCAGACTACGACTCAACCCCCAACACCAGGGGCAGCGCTGCAAGGAGAATCGCAACAGGAACTGATCGATTTGCGCGATCGCACAAGTTCGGTGCAAGCTCAGTTTGTGGTAAACCGAGAGGCAGCTTTTGACAATTTTGTTGGTTTTTATAAGGTCGTGGATGTCAATGGCGGAATTGATACCGATGGAAATGGGACTGCTGATGTTCTTCCCGGCGAGGCGGGGTATGCACAAGCTGCCATCCAACAACGGGTGCAAAGCTTAGATATGACGGTGGCTAACCAGTCCACGGCAACCTTCACCGCACAGTTAGAGGGCGGATTTATCTATGCCCCATTTTTGATTGCCAATGGTAGTCCCGATGCACTCCTAGATGGAAATTCTAGTAATGACCCCCCTGTCTATTTTCCCTTGTTAGGCGCTAATGCGGATGGCGTTGACCACATCCGGTTATTGGGGGATAACACCTTTGGTTTTGAGGATTTATCCGGCGGTGGCGATCGGGACTATAACGATGTGGTTGTTCGGGTAAATTTGGCCTGAAAACACAGTGCGATC
>NZ_DATNPA010000576.1:0-10585 GCF_036703385.1 Allocoleopsis sp.
CACTCGCAAAACCGATCCCACACGTTCGCAGATTCGCGACGCTGTAATGTGGTTGTCATGTTTTTATGATGGCTTAATAATTTTTCAAGGTTCAGCGGGCGGTTTTGTGTTCGCCCATATTTAACTTAACCCATTTGTTTCTTTTTGTAAAGCTACGTTGAGTAAAAACTCTCATCTTTATTAATTTTGATATCTAAAATCACCTGTAACCCTTTTCCGAAAAGGATTAGAGCCCCAATCAGGTACCAAGGAGATGGGTATCGTGCTTTACCTCAACAGCTAAGTGAGGGTGCTAAAAATCAAGCTGGGAGAGAGCTTGTTCCATGTCCAAGTCCAAAAATTGGTTGACAGGTTTGTACATCCAGTAACTCGGTGATATTTGATCTGAGCCGATTCTTTCAAACCCCAACGCCAGCGCTAAACTCTCGTAACTGTATACGGGATGGAGAATCATCACATATAAATCGCACAGGTTGGGAAAGTCTGCCTGCATTTGTTTTAAGGTTTCTTGCGTATCCTTTAATAATCGACACACATTGTCCTTAGTCTTGTAAGGTGTATCGATCGTCCAGCTCCGCACGAAGACAGCACAGCAATCTGGATCGGGGGGGATGGCGATTTGCAGCGGGTCGATCTCTGAATTAGAGCCTAAATGCAGGGTTTTGTTGGGAGAGAGAAAGAAATTCTTCTCAGAAGCCTCAGCGGTGGGATAAAGAAGATAAAATCCTACAGGCTTTGCGTTATCACAGCGACGCAGCACGCGCATAGCTTTTGGATATTTTTTAACCCAACGGCGCAGGACATTAACGATCTTGAGCTTGACAGCCGCCGTGTCGCTGTTTAGCCAGCTGTAGAGGTTAGACAGAAACTCGGCAACAAACACAGCATCGTTATGGCTAAAAGCATCCACATCTACGGGTTGAGGAGAGGGCGGTGGCTTCAGCTGATATAGGATTTGAATACAAAGGCTATTGCCATCAAATTTTTTTTCAATTAATCCGCGATCGCGCAGCTTATTCAGCATCATTCCCGCCGAGCGATCGCTTCCCCGATCTTGCTCTTGGTCACAATAGAACAGTGCCGCTGCTTCCTCAAGGGTACAAGAGACAAAACCGTCTGGTAGGGAAAGATCTATCAGAGGCCGCTTCACGTTTTTCCCCAGTTTGCGTTGCTGCTTAACCCATAAGTAGGCCCACAATCGCAGATAATATTTAGCCTGACGCGAAGTTATACTAATTTGTTCGGTGAGCCTTGAGATATATTTTTCCTGTTGCTCAATCGGAAACCACTGATTGATATCTTCTGGTTCCATATCCTCCAGCTTCCTAGAAAAGTGGACAAACAATTTGAAACTCACGCTCAAGTGACCTAGAACCGCTTGCTTAAACTATTTTGTTACTATTGCTACTAAATTACCTCCGTTAAACCGAGTTAACACATCCCCTCAGCTCTTTCACAGCTCTCCTACAGTACTAGGATTTAGAGCTGGGATAGCCAAATAAAAGAATTGTCGGAAAACTTCACCCTGCTTCCTCTGGCTTCACCCTGGTTCATCCTACAGCAGATAGTTCAGGCTATTTGAGCAATGTACAGCTTGCTCATGGCAGATACATCGATTCAAACATCAGAATGGCAGTAACACTCAACGAATAAGTCTTGTAGCAACTTGACTTCTCTGTTGACAATTCTGATGGAGATGTATGATGGTGATTATCGCCTCCGAAATCAATAGCAACAACGAAACTCTTAAACAATCAATATATTCCCAAAAACCGATTCAAGGTTCTCATGTCCTAGATTCAAAACAACCTTCTTGGCTCCAAGCCATTATCGAAGGATTGGTTGATGGAATCTTGGTTCTGAGCCAGCAAGGAGAGTGGATTTACGCTAATGAGTGTGCGCGTCAAATCTGTCAGCAACTTTCCCCAGGGAAAACACTGAGCAATTCAGTCCCCCAAGTCATCTGGCAGGTTTGCGAATCATTACGCGATCGCCTGGAGCTATTAAGCGATCAAGAAGCGATCATCGGCAATGAAATAAAACCCAACAATTCAGTAAATTTTAGAGTTCGCGTTCGGTGGTTAGTGCTAGAAGACAGCGCTCATCCTTTGATATTAGTGACAATTGAAGACCAGAATCAGGCCAGAAAGATGCAAGCGATCGCAGATGCCAAGAAATATGGCTTGACTCGTCGTGAAACCGAAGTTTGGTCACTGCATCAATCCAGGCTTTCTTACAAAGAAATTGCAGACAGGTTGTACATTACACTTAACACCGTCAAGAAGCACATCAAGAATATTTATGCCAAGCAACAGGAGTTCCTGCTAACTCAAGATGAATAAACTTCAAGAAGATAGGTGAGTTTAAGGCACGATATAGCTCTTCTCGATTTGATGAGGTACATTGTTCTGACCTCTCTCCTACAAGGAGAGAGGCTTTGATTCTTATACCAATTTCCTCAATGCTTGCTACAAATACTTTTCTTGTTCCCCCCTTAACAAGGGGGGTTAGGGGGGTAGTCAATGTAGCACTAGTTAATGAAATTGGTATTACTCCCCTTCACTCCTAGGAACCAGAGCAACCGGAGCCGCAGGTGAGGATGAGGAGGTGGGGGTTAGGTTATTCTGATGTATCTCACGCAACTGAGAACTGCTATAGCTTACCTATTGCTTGGCTTCCTGTAATGAGCGTTGCAGCACCACAGTTTTCTGGGTATCGGCAACGCCTTTTTTGTAACTATTTAAGGGTAGGATATTTAGCCTTTGCTGGACTTCAGTCAGCGGAGTATGCCAATCAGATTTAATATCCCAATTAATCAGGGGTTTGGCTTGTTTCCCTATCTTCAGTATTGACCTAATCTCTTGGAGATTGCACATGCCGGTTAGCCATCCAACTAACACAACGATCGCACTCGTGGGACGAAACACTTGAGCACGGGTAAATATCTGGAGCAGGAATTCATCATGAGGTGAAGAATTAAATCCTGTGAGAACATGCCAAACATCATGGGTTCGCTGAATCCAATCTCCACTATTGAGCGGGTCAAAGCCGTTATGATCGAGAAAATAAGCAACTTCACGACCCAATGTACCGTCAGGTAATTGACGTAACTCCTCCAATTCTTCTGAGGTTATGCTGAACTCGCGATCAGGATGAATTTGGGGATTAACGGTTTGAGCAATTTTCAAGATGATTTTTAACCAAAATGGCATGATAAATCTTTCCTAAGTAAAAGTCCTTTGGATACTCTGAACGGCAGATATAGCGTTTCACAGTTGGGTGAAGTACACAGCGAATAACCTAACCCCCTACCCGTTACCTACTAGGGTTGCGGGATAAAAAACCAAAGCTTAACAAAGAGAGCAGGACAGAGGTTTTCTAGAGAGGTCAGAGTGTATCTCATCCAATCTAGAAGGGCTAGAAAATCTTTCTTTCTAGGTGTTGCACACCCGCCGATGAAAATTTTTGTAAATTTCAATTTGAGAGGTGTAGAGGCATAACTGATAGTGCTTTTCTTGGCAATTTATTCAAGGAGTCTTTTATCTGAGGTTGGAGTTTTGGGCTATCTGTACTATATCTGTAGATTAAAAAAAACTTTTGGAGTGCGATAGTACCCCAGAGGGTAATCTTTTCTCAAAAAATTGCCGAGAAAATTGCCGATATGGCAGAATCTAACAGGCTCTTAATATAACCTGATCTACTCATTCTTCCTATTAGTTTGTACTATCAAATCCGGTTGATTCGGAATAACTGGCGCTAAAACTCCGGAGAAGGGTAGGCAAACTCAAGCTTGGAAACAGTTTCTGCCATATCCAAGGCTAAAAACTGGTCTACTGCCATATACAACCAATGAATCGGTATCTTCGGATTGAGGCCAATTTTTTGAAACCCTAGAGCGCTTGCCAGTTCTTCATATCTGGGATGAATCAGGATGGCGTAGAAATCACAGAGATTGGGAAAATCAGCCTGCATCCGCCCTAATGTATGCTGTACATCTTCTAAGAAGCGATGTACATTCTCCCATGTCTTGTAGGGTGTATCAATCATCCAACTGCGTACCATTACCGAGGTGCAATCTTCCTTTGCGGGGATAGCCATTTTCAGCGGGTCGATATCCGAGGCGGAACTTAAATGAAGACTTTGACTCGGAGGGAGAGAAAATTTCTCCTCAGATTCGGGTGCAACGGGGTAAAGCACGTAAAATCCGACCGGATGAGAGGTGTTACGATGACGCAGCACACGCATCCCCGCTGGGTATTGCATAGCCCAAGAGCGTAATAGCTTTTTGATCTTGTGCGGGACAACTGTATGGGTGTGGCTCATCCAGTTGTAGTTGTGAGCGAGAAAATTCGCAACTGGGACGGCGTCAGTTCGGGGATTAAAGTCATCGACCAAGAGTTCTATTTGCTCTGGTGGCAGAGGTGTTTCAGTCAGGTTCGGCACGCCTCGAATCTGCAAACAAAGTGTATTCCCATCAAAGTCTTTCTCAATTAACCCCAGCGCTGCCAGGATATCAATCATCATTCCTGCTGCGCGATCGCTTCCTCGGTCTTTGTTAGCGTAAAACAATTCTGCCGCTTCCCGATGGGTGCAAGCCACAAATCCTTCGGGAAGCAGCAATTGAGTTAAGGGTTGTCTCAAACGAGAGCCTATTTCTTGCTGCTGTTTGAGTAGTAGATAAGTCCACAACCGCACAAAACATTCAGCGCGACGACGGGTGAGGCCAACTCGCCTGGGATTTAGGAGCATTGAAATGTAATTGCGCTGTTGTTCAATCGGAAACCACTGATCGATCAATTCTGGATTCATATCCCGTAGGTCGTTGAACGAATAGAGCCTTTGGCAGAGTCAATTGGTGATCCGTAGCTGTAGTACTTATCATCTTTTCCTTGGCTATTTATGCAATGAAGTTTAGTCTAGAAACTCTCTTCAGCGTTTTAGGACAAAACTTAATAGCCACCTAAACAGTTACGACAGATACTAATTGTCTCCATGTACCTGAGCAATCTAGATCAACACCCTGAAATTCTATAATTTCGTATTTTATTAGCAAAACTATTGTACAGCAGAAAAACTTCACCCTACTTCAGATAGATTCACCGTTCCTCCATCTCTACAACAGAATTCGCTAAGTTTTGGAAATCTCCGACTTACTCCTTGTAGCTACACCTGCTCAAAAAACAGAATGAGCTTATCACTCAACTGAGAAGCTTCTCCCATCGCTCGGCTTCTCAGCTGCTAATTTGAAGGAGATTCATGATGTCCATGCTGGCACCTACACTCAACCGTCACCTGAAAACTGTTGAAAGCCTAAATTGTTCGGGAAAACAGCTCAAAGCGCCTTATGCTCAACATGCAAAACACCCTTACTTGCTGCAAGCCATTATTGAAGGCTTTGTAGACGGCGTCTTAATTTTGACCGAACAAGGGAAGTGGGTTCACGCCAATAAGCGCGCGCGTCGAATCTGTCAGCAATTTTCTTCAGAGCAATTAGAGCGCAAGTCAGTTCCTCTACCTATTTGGCGGATTTGCGAATCGTTGCTCGATAGCCGTGAACTCTTTCCCGAACAAAGAATGATTATTGAGGCAGAAGTACACACCCATCATGCAGACCTTTTACGCGTTAGGGTTCGATGGCTACAGTTAGATACAAACGATTCTCCTTACTTGTTGGTGACCCTAGAAGATCAAAATCAGTCTACCAACA
Source organism: Allocoleopsis sp. (assembly GCF_036703385.1). NCBI lineage: Bacteria > Bacillati > Cyanobacteriota > Cyanophyceae > Coleofasciculales > Coleofasciculaceae > Allocoleopsis > Allocoleopsis sp. Next base: position 5,708 of record NZ_DATNPA010000576.1, read on the forward strand.
ATAAAGCGATCGCTGAAGCACAGAAATATAACTTGACTCCCCGTGAAGCTGAAGTTTGGTCACTCCGTCGTGGCAACTACTCTTACAAAGAAATCGCCACCCAGTTGTACATTACAACTAATACCGTCAAGAAACACCTAAAAAACGTTTACGCCAAACAACAAGGGAGTGTTTGGAGTGAGACTACTAGTGTTTAGGTGAGTGGCATCAAACGTCAGGTTGAACCTCAAACTCCTGCAAGCAGGGCTGGGTTGATTCACCTACCCATCTGTTAGGGTTCTTTAGTGTTCCGTTAAGGAATTGGGTCTGGAAGCATTTTACACAAAAGCCAAGAGGTTGTTGAATACGTCACACTTCTTAATAGCTGACTGTGTAATGATCGAACCCATGACACGATCCGATTCCCGAACCGTTACCTACAGCCCTGCTTACACTCTCGTTCCGACTTACGAGTGCTTTAATCGGTGTACCTACTGTAATTTTCGCACCGATCCAGGCAAAAGCCCTTGGCTGCCACTTTTGGCGGCGCAAAGTAAGCTGAGACAGCTTCAGAATCAGGGTGTTTGTGAAATACTCATCCTCAGTGGTGAGGTGCATCCCCGCTCATCACGTCGAGATGAATGGTTCCAACACATTTATGATATGGGCGAACTCGCTCTATCGATGGGATTTTTGCCCCATACGAATGCGGGGCCCCTGAGTTTTGAGGAGATGAAAGTACTTAAGCAGGTGAATGTGTCGATGGGGTTAATGCTGGAACAGCTAGCGCCCAAATTACTGCAAACCGTTCACCGCCATGCTCCAAGTAAGGTACCAGGGGTGCGTCTACAACAACTGGAATGGGCGGGGGAATTGCGGATTCCGTTTACGACGGGGTTACTGTTGGGGATTGGGGAGACACCAGAGGATTGGTGGGAAACGTTGGATGCGATCGCACAGCTTCATTCTATATATGGTCATATCCAAGAAGTCATTTTGCAACCCTATAGTCCCGGAAGTCAGCAGAGTTGGGATGCGCCTGCTTTTGATTCCCGTCAGTTACCGGAGGTTATTGCCAAAGCGCGTGAGATTTTGCCACCGGATATTACGATTCAGATTCCGCCTAATTTGGTAGGGCACCCACAAGGGGTGCCCGTACAAGCGTGTTTGGAGGCGGGTGCTAGGGATTTGGGGGGAATTGGGCCAAAAGATGAGGTGAATCCGGATTATCCTCATCCTTGTGCTGAGCAGTTGAGGGAAATTTTAGAGCCTGCTGGGTGGGAGTTGGTGCCGAGATTGCCGATTTATCCTCAGTATGACAGTTGGTTGTCACCAAGATTGCGATCGCTGGTTGAGCGGTGGCGGACTGGTGCATTGCCTGAAACTGTAGGGGCGATTCCTGAATCGCCCCTAGGCGAAATTTAAGCTGTTCTCTAGGGGCAGTAAATGATGATGGCTGAACCGGAGAAAGGGATCGCACCAACAGATAAGATGGGCAATGCCCACCTTACCTATAGAGCATCTGCGTAAGTTTGAGGACATTTATCCCCTTGGCACTTCCCCAACCAGATAGCTTTGAGCTAACTGTGCAGGACTCATCAGTTCATACCGTTCAAACGGCTGATGAATCCAAGGATTGTCTGCTAAATAATCCACATAATAATCGGGGGTGAACACAGAGCAATCTTTGTACCAAAGGACAGCCGTGCGAATCTCCTCAATTTCATTCCCATGATGCTCCTCGAGCCAAGTCATCGACTCCCGAAGGCTAATACCCGAATCCACTAAATCATCAACAAGTAACACGCGACTACCCAATTTTTCAGTAGTCATTGCCAAATGGCGCGAAAAGTGAATCGTACCTCGAACCCGATTCTCTGCCCCTCCATAGGAAGACGCGGAAAGAATTGCTAGGGGTTTGTCGTAAATTCGACATAAAATGTCCCCAACTCGTAACCCTCCCTTGGCGATGCAGACAATTTGGTCGAAGTCCCACTTCGATTCATAGATTTTGGCACCCAGCAGTTCAATTTTTTGATGGTACTCAGACCAAGAAATGTAAAGGTCAGGCATAACGAGCGTCTAAAAAGGCGTCAATAAGCAGTAAACCAAATCGTACAACGAGTAACTACATCCCCTGGTTTAAAATTGGACGACTGCCAAAGGTTATATTCGCGTTGTGCGATTTTCAGTTCCAGTTGCTAGTTCATCTGCTGTTATGAGTAACACTTCCTCTTCTGACTCTTCCGTTCCCCCCGATACATCTATTTCCCAAAAGCTGAGTTTTAGTACCAAACTCGCTTACGGTGCTGGCGATTTGGGGCCGGCTATCACGGCTAACTTGGGTGTATTTTTTGCGCTGTTTTTCTTCACCAATGTGGCAGGACTCAGTGCTGGGTTGGCAGGCAGCATTCTCATGATTGGTAAGATTTGGGATGCGGTTAATGATCCAATGGTGGGGGTGTTAAGCGATCGCACCAAAAGCCGTTGGGGACGACGACTCCCCTGGATGCTCTATGGGGCAATTCCCTTTGGAATTTTCTTCTTTTTACAATGGATTGTTCCCAACTTCAGTGCTGACAGAACGGCTAACAACTGGGCGCTGTTTGGGTACTATGTCATTATTGGGATTTTCTTCAATAGCTTTTATACGGCAGTGAATCTGCCTTATACTGCCCTCACCCCAGAACTCACCCAGGACTACAACGAACGCACCAGCCTCAATAGCTTCCGCTTTGCCTTTTCGATTGGTGGCAGCATTCTATCGTTGATTCTGGCTCAGCTGATCTTCGCTCTTTTAAAAATTCCCGTCACTCAACAGTATTTGGTTTTAGCCGGGATTTGTACGGTTCTGTCTGTCTTGCCTTTATTTTTGTGTGTTTTTGGTGTGCGCGATCGCATCCTGGCTTATGAAGCCGAACATAGTAGTACAGAGCAATCCGAACAGATTCCCATCCCAGAACAGCTACGCATTGCCTTCAGTAACCGTCCCTTTTTATTTGTAGTGGGAATCTATCTGTTTTCCTGGCTAGGCGTCCAAGTTACCGCGTCCATTCTTCCTTATTTCGTGGTCAATTGGATGGGTTTACCAGAGGCGCAGTTTCCCCAAGTTGCGATCGCTGTTCAAGGCACTGCCCTAATCATGTTATTCGTTTGGAAAGCCATTAGCGATCGCGTCGGCAAAAAAGCCGTCTATTTCATGGGTATGGCGTTGTGGATTATCGCTCAAGCGGGTTTATTTTTCCTGCAACCGAGTCAAGTTGGCTTGATGTATATCCTCGCTATCCTGGCAGGATTTGGTGTTTCCACCGCTTACCTCATCCCTTGGTCAATGATGCCAGATGTGATTGAACTCGATGAACTCGAAACCGGTCAGCGTCGGGAAGGTGTTTTTTATGGCTTCATGGTATTGTTACAAAAAGTCGGTTTAGCCATTGGGTTGTTTATCGTCGGGCAAGCCTTGGAAGTGGCGGGTTTTATTGAGCAAATTCCCGGACAACCAACACCTACTCAACCTGACTCTGCCTTGTTAGCCATCCGCATTGCGATCGGTCCTATCCCAACCGTTGCCTTAATTTTTGGTTTGATTCTTGCCTACTTCTATCCCATCACCCGCGAAGTTCATGCAGAAATTCTCTTGAAGCTCCAAGAGCGTAAGTCGGGATTGGAACGTAGGGAGTGATGTTCTTTTGTATTAGGTCTTAACTCAGTTTTGGCCTGTTCTCCCGTTAAACAATCGATTATAACGGGAGTCCTCGTCGTGAGTGAAGATGGATGACGAGAGTGATCGATTATGGTATTTTTAAGAAAACGTAATACACCTGCATTCAGACAGTTTTACCTAACAAACAAATGCCATGTTTCTAGGTTGAACTGTACTGTTACATTTTTGACCGACAGATTTCTTAGTAGGAAAAATCAAACTAGCTTTTTTCAAACCTCGTCAAGAAAACCTAACAAGAGGTTTTGACGCCTTTTCACTGAACACAGTCGTAACATCTACTCCATGAGAATTGCACAGATTGCTCCCCTTTGGGAACGTGTTCCTCCCTTCCGTTATGGTGGAACAGAGTTAATTGTCAGTTTGTTAACCGATGAATTAGTGCGGCGCGGTCATGAAGTGACATTATTTGCGTCGGGTGACTCTATTACCAAAGCTCGCTTGGAATTCATACATGAGCAAGCGCTGAGATTAGATAAAAAGGTTAAAGAACCGGGTCTTTACGAGCAAATGATGCTCGCAAAAGTCTATCATCAAGCTCATCATTTCGATATTATCCATTCTCACGTTGGCTGTGCAGTTCTGCCCTATTGCAGTTTCGTTAAGACACCAACGGTTCACACCATGCATGGTGTTTTCACGCCGGATAATGAGAAAATGTTTCGGCAATTTGCATGGCAACCTTACATCAGTATTAGTGAGGCTCAACGAGAACCCAGGTTGGGTCTTAACTACGTTCATACTGTTTACAACGGCATCGATACCACCGTTTATCGGTTCCAAGAGCAACCCTCTCAACCCCCCTATCTGGCTTTTGTGGGACGCCTCTCACCGGAAAAAGGGCCAGCTGGTGCAATTGAAATTGCCCGTACACTTGGCTTACCTCTCAAAATGGCAGGTAAGATTGATGCCGTTGACAGAGATTATTTCAACGAACAACTCCAACCCCTGATTGATGGGGAGCAGATCCAATATCTCGGTGAAGTATCCCACGAAGAGAAGATAGAGCTGCTAGCCGGTGCGACAGTTACTCTGTTCCCGATTACCTGGCGAGAACCATTTGGCTTGGTAATGATTGAATCAATGGCAACGGGAACTCCGGTGGTGGGTATGGCGTTGGGTTCGGTGCCAGAGGTAATTGCCAATGGGAAGACCGGGTTTGTCTGCGGCAGTCTGGA
>NZ_DATNPA010000577.1:0-10659 GCF_036703385.1 Allocoleopsis sp.
AACGCTATCGCTTCGTGAGACATGGTCAAAAAAGCGCATCTCCAACCTTACCTGACAAGCAGCGAACTGAAGTCCCGCTACTTCGGTTGCTCAGATCGAGTGGAATGAATCACGTCGTTGGCATCTACTGTGGTTAGTGTCGAAACACTGGACAATCCAGCAAGCATCTCTTGCCGTGGGATTGAACTATGCAACGCGGAAGTGATTCGCTCTACGACATCTTGTGAAACTTTACCTGTAACCCAGAGCGTGGGTGCAGTGTCGGTATCGGGTTAAGAGTCAAATTTTGTCTTGGTAGCAACTCCCAGGTGTAATGACGCAGCAGATGCGCCGCAAAAATCTTCATTTCCATCTGAGCAAACGCAATTCCCAAACAAATGCGAGGGCCACCGCCAAACCCCACTAAGCTATACTCTTGTTTTTTATGCTCCGCTCGTTCGGGACTAAAACGGTCTGGGTCAAATCGCTCTGGTTCGGTATAGACTCGGCTATCTTTATGAGTGCTGTTAATTCGGTAGAGAGCCTGCCATCCCTTGGGAATCGTGTAGCCATTAATTTCAAACTCCTCCACCACGCCGCGAAATCCGCCAGCGACTGGAGGATACAGACGCTCCACTTCCCGCAGCACCTGTTCTAGATAAGTCATTTGTTTCAACTGTTCTAAAGTCAAGCCACCCTCTGCGGCCAGTGCTTGCTGTTCGGCACGAGTACGGGCTAACACATTGGGGTGTTGTGCCAAAGCCATGCACAGTGAGGTCAGCATAGATGTGGTCGTTTCATGACCTGCAAACAACATTAGTAGTGCTTGGACTTTAATTTCTTCCAAACTCAAACCATTGCCTTCTTCGTCGCGACTCTGCACCAGCAATCCTAAAGCATCCTGTGCGGGTTCTTGCTGCCGTTTAATAATCGCTTGTTCGATGTGAGCCAAAAGTTGGTCTCGCGCTTTGAGTGCCTTACCGTAGGTAGTCCAACTCCAACGTATCGGTACAGAAAATAAACCCGCCGTTAGTTGAGTAAACCACTGCGATAAAAGCGCTGTAAGCGGCCCCGGTTCACTACCCATCAGCAACGTGCTGGCAATATCAAACGTCATCTGTTTGAGTTCACCAAACCAGGTAAAGGTTCCCAGACTCTCCCATTTCTCCAGATAGTTTTGGACAATGCCTTCCATTGAAGCCAGGTAATTGGCTAAGGCTGGGCCGTGAAACGCTGGCATCAACAGCTTGCGGTTCCTGCGATGTTCCTCTCCTTCTTGCAGAAACAACGACTCGCCCAGCAGTTCTTTGAACGTGTTAGGCCATCCTTCGCGCCAAGAAAACCGATGCATATCACTGGATAAAATAAAGCGATTCGCTTCCGGCCCGACCATAACGACCGTGGGACGCCCCAAAATCTGGGTCTTGAAAATCGGGCCATGTTTTTGATGCCGCTTGTCAGCGAATTCTGGGTCGGATAGAAAGCTCAGGGTTTCGCCAATGAAGGGTAGACCAAAGCTACCTGGAGGTAAAGGACGCGAAGCAATAGCATCATTAGTAGTCATGAAACACAACCAAGCAATTACAGAAACGAATAACTACTTCTATGATTGCCAGAAAGTCGGTTTTTCAGGGAAACCAAATTTTTCGATGTGGAAGTAATGGCTCTTGCAGATGTGTGAAAATACCCTTATGGGATGCTGACTCTCAAGAGAGTGGCGATCGCTATGCGTCACGCTAGCGCCTAAACGTTACACTTGACCCAGAAATTCTCATGGGTTGTGAGTGCTAGTGACAGACGAAGAACTGCTCGACATTATTGAAAAAGCAGCCAAGGATGAGGTAACGTCCCTTAGCCTATCAGCCAAAAAACTGACGACGCTGCCTCCTGAAATCGGAAATCTCACCCATCTAACAACGCTAGACCTCTACAACAACCAATTGACGACACTGCCAACACAAATCGGTAATCTTACCCATCTGACCCAACTCTACCTTGGGAGTAATCAACTGACGGCGCTGCCAGCAGAAATTGGGAATCTCATTAGTCTGAAAGACCTATACCTCGGTAGCAATCAACTGACGACGCTGCCAACACAAATCGGTCATCTCACCCATCTAACCAAACTATACCTCGATAGTAATCATCTGACGGCACTGCCCAAGGAAATCCTTCAACTCACCAATCTGAGAGTGCTATCCCTCAGCAATCATCAATTAACAGTGCTGCCTCAGGAAATTCTTCAGCTTACCAATCTGACAGTGCTGTTCCTCAACAACAACCAACTCACGCTGCTGCCACCCGAAATTGGGAATCTCACCCATCTAAGAGTACTCAATCTCAACAGTAATCAACTGACGGTGCTGCCATCGGAAATCGGAAATCTTACCCATCTGATACAGCTTTTTCTCAGCGACAATCAGCTGACGGTGCTGCCAAACGAAATCGGAAATTTCACCCATCTGATACAGCTGCACCTCCGCAATAACCAACTGAAAACGCTTCCCAAAGAAGTCTCTAATCTCACCAACCTGACAGCGCTATCCCTCAGCGATAATCCACTGACTTCGCCACTTCAGGAGATTGTCCAGCAAGGGGCACAGGCAATTTTGGCCTATCTTCGAGAGCAATCGTAGGATAGCCAACGGCAGTAGACCTATCTTGACAGTCTACTTTCATCTTTCGTTGTGAGCGATCAATGCGCTATCCATAATTTTGATTTTGGGATCGACATGAAGTTTACTCTTTCTTCGAGCGGCTAGCCTTTCCCATCCACTGTAACCATAAGTCTCTTCGAGTTTTTGCTTGACAACATCTAAGGTAAACATAAACTTTTCGGCCTGTTCTTTACAATAATCAGACTCATAAACACGAATTCCATGAATTAATTTATTTCGCATCTTGACTAAAGTACAGATTTGTTGCCACTCCTGATTGCCAATTACTTCGACAAGTGTTCTATGATGGGGTTCATAAATTAACCATTGTTCTTTTAACGCCATCAAACCTCTAGCTAAACCCATTAACTGTTCAGCAGACTTACTGGTGAAACCCGCAGAGACAATAATTTGCCGTAGGGTACGTCTCAGCATTTTTTCCGCCGTAAATACCGCTGTCACCAAGGCTTCTGAACAATATCCATCTCGGATTAATGATTCTATTCTTTTCTTTGCTTCGTCATATCCTAGAGTGACTGGATACATTGTGGCTTGTTGGATAAAGAGGGAATAACACAGATTAGATACCAACATAACGGATATCGATTACCCATTACCAACGATCGCAACTTGTATGCGCGACAGCTTATGATCGGGTGCGATCGCCCATTTTCTTCCCGATGCTTGGGCAAGCAACCCATAAAAAAATACCCCAGGATGATTGTACTGGGGTGCAGCAAGCTTATGCCTTCTCTGTGCCTATTGAGCTACTCTCGAAACATAGCAGCTTCAACACTAAACTCTGATCTGCTTAGAGATAGGCATTTTTATTAAAGCAGTTTGTATAGCCAGACACAAAATGTTATCCCAAGCATCACCCTGTCAGGGAGAGACTCGCCAAATTTTGATCGTTTGGTCAAGACTGCCACTGACGAGGGTCTTTCCATCGGGACTGAAGGTCAGAGAATCAACAACGCTTAGATGAGCACGCATAGCGCGGAGTAGTTTTCCAGTTTCCAGATTCCAAATCCTAATGGTTCCTGCCTTAGAATCCCAACTGCTACTCGCGAGAGTTTTCCCGTCGGGACTGATAGCCACCTTCTCCACCGACTCCGGTGGATTGAAAGCGTGCATGAGTTTCCCGGTACGCACATTCCAAGTTGCGATTGACCCAACTTCCCCATTCGTAATCCCACTGACCACAGTCTGACCGTCAGGACTAATAGCAATAGAATTAAGAGAACCGACTTGTCCCTCTAGGGTGCGTATCAAATCTCCAGTACGCGGATTCCACAGTTTAATTGTTCCATCAAACCCAGTACTGGCAAGAGTCTCTCCATCTTGACTAAAAACAAGAGAATCAACACCCGACGCTTCTGCATCCAGAGTGTGTATCACTTTTCCTGTTTGCAAGTTCCAAACCTTGATTTGGTTATCAGCGCTACTGGCAAAAGTCTGTCCATCGGGACTCATCGCAATATACTTCCCATCATCCGCCGATTTAGGGATGGTACGGAGCAGTTTTCCTGTACGGAGATGCCAAAATTGAATGCGGCCCTTTTCTTCAGACACTAGCTGCTGATTGGAACTATCGTTACTTGTGCTTGTGATCAGAATCTGACTATCGGGACTGAGCGCAACTGACCAAACTGGGTAGCGAGTATTTAGGGTGTAACGCAGTTTTCGAGTTGGCAGATCCCAGACTCTAACCTTACTATTCTGCCTGTCTTTGAGTGATCGAGATTTCCCCTGTTCCAGGAGGGTGGAAGTTTCTCCCCAATTACTATCACTGCCACTGACTAGGGTTTGACCATCTGGACTGACGGCAATGGAAAGTACTGAGTCTGATTTAGAGAGAGTATGGATGGGTTGAGCCATTTCTGAATCAAACCTTGCTCGGTCGGGTTCTAATTCTGTCGAGGGCGGTTTCCCACCGAATAAATCCTTGCCCTGCCAATGATTGGCTGTCAATCGAACTAAACTGCTGGTCGCGAAAATCATCAACGTGGCAAATCCCACTCTTAAAGCCGCCGCTTGCCGTAGTTTTTTCTGGGTCGTTGTACTCAGTGAATAGTACTGATGAGTTATGGGCTCAATTCGAGCTTCTGATGGGATTTCAAAAGGAAAAAGAAACGGGGTTTTATCTGGATAATCCTCTAAAAGGTCTGCATTATCCAACCAGGATGGAGTGTGAGGTTTCCATACCGTTGAAGCCTTAACCGCTTGTTCGGGAGTTGATTGAGGAGTCGGTTTGACAAAAGTCCTATCGATTGCGAGGTTGCGTATAGCGCTTGGAGTCGGCTGAAGTGTTAAGTCTCTCGCTACTTCGGCGACCGATTGATAGCGTCGCTTGGTCGCACTTTGCAGTAATTTGTCTAAAACCCTCGCCAAAGCATCACTCACCGGATTGATCAAGAAATCCCGCCAAACCCAGGTATCTTCGCTGCTATCAAATAAATCAAAGGGCGGAATCTGGGTTAGCAGATGAATACAGGTGACGCCCAAGCTGTAAAGATCACTGGCAAAAACCGCTCTACCTCTAATTTGTTCGGGAGCGGTATACTCAGCACTACCGATAGATGTTCCTGTCTTGAGCAAGGCAGTTCCCGTCGCGAATTTGGCTGCACCAAAATCAACCAGGACGAGTTGACCTCTTTTCCTATGAGTTCCTGTTGCCCTCCCTTGAGTTCCCAGGGGAGGAGAGGTGCGGCGAATGATGTTGGCAGGCTTAATATCTCGGTGTATTACTTTGCGCTCATGTATAAAATTAAGGACTGGTAGCAGACTGATGAGCAATCCTCGAATCTGGGTTTCGTTGAAAGCGCCTTCCTCTGCTAGTTCCTGGGCAAGATTTTGCCCCTCGATAAACTCTTGCACTAAGTATTGCTGCCCCTGTTGCTCAATATGAGCTAGCAGTGCTGGAATGTGGGGATGTTTGCCAAGCTCTTTTAATCGCTTAGCTTCCTGGCGAAATAACTCTGCGGCTTTCTGAGCATTAGGGGTACCTTGTTGTTGGAGGAAAAACTGCTTAATCACACAGCGTGGTTTAGAGGGTTTACCTCCATCCACCGCCAGAAAGGTTCTGCCAAAGCCACCTTGACCAATCAGTTTTAGGGCTTGATAACGCTTTTGGAGCAGCAAGGTTGACCCGCAACTTTGGCATAACTGGATGCTATTAGGATTTTGGGGCTTCGAGCAGCTGGGATTCAGGCAATAGCTCATAACTGGGAAGCGATTAGCAGAATGAATCTATGGTAGTCTTCCCACTAATTCCTGGGTTATGAGGCGGGATCAGTCTTACGGCATAAATTATTAATTCCTTTCTTGAAGTGTAAATACTTAGCACCTGAAGTTTATCGGTCTTAGTGATTATGCTCTTCGAGAGCGTAACCCATCAAAGTCTTACAGGTTGAGGCTCTGCGGCTGACGCTAACACATCCTACGTCTACCTCTGTGGTTCGTTCGCGGGTTGATTTTATGCTGGGGAAGGAAATTAATTCGGTAGGGAAACGGCGCTGAATTGGCTATGCTAACTAAGCACGAGACGGCTCGGTTAATTGCTGAAGGTGGGATTAACCAGGAACCATCTATCTATGATCGAGAAATTGTCAATCAAATTCTGGGATATGAGCAATTTTGTTTAAGTCCCGTTCTCCTGGGGTTGACATCAAAAATACCTCGACAATTGCCGATGAGAACCCTAGTGTTGGGCTGATTTATGGAGTAGAGATTCAAGTCCATGCCGTGAGTCAAATTATCAGCGCTGTACTTGACAAACGACCTCTTTTGCGGACTTGGTCGGATGGGTGGGAATATGCGTGGATTTTCGCTTGGGGTATTTTAGAAATTGGTTTCGGGTGGCTGACTCAATCCCCATTAAGAAATCTTTTGGGTGTTGGTGTTGCCAGTACCGGTTTAATTGGCGCTAGCGTTTTTCTCCTAATTTGGGGTTGGTGGGTGCCAGAGGAAGTGCGACAGGAATTGCGATCGCCGTTTTAGAGGGTTTAGCAGTAAAGCGTTACATCTTCACCACATTGGTCTGCCAAATAGGTTAAAGATTTGAAGCGAATGCAAACGATTTGCTCGTAGAAAGGATTCAGTTTGCACAGTGGTGGAATGCGAACGATAGTGCGGTCAAGAAATTTAATTTCTCGCTCAAAGGGACAACTAGCTGGAATGAGCTTGCACAGCGATCGCGCTACTTGAGGATTACGAATTTCTAAAGATTCCAGCCATTGGCGGATTGGGTTCAATGGCGCACTAAAGCGACTTCCAGTTAAGCTATTCACAAATAGAGACTCAATAGGGGAGAGATTGTAGAAATATCAGCCGGATGGTAGATGCCAAAATGAAAGTTTTACTTCTAATCCGGGCTAGTCTCTAAGTTAGACCTGAAAAATGCAGAACTTGTGTAGACTCTTAGTCAAGCCCAAAAAATCGGGCTACTCATCCCAGCCGAGAGTTTTCGCAATCTGACCGGGGAGTTTCATAGCCTTGAATGGCTTGGGAATAATGCCTGCTACGCCGAGTTCAGCAAACCGTCGCTGCTCCGCCGCTTGCACCTTTGCTGTCATCAAAATTACAGGGATAGACTGGGTAGCTGGATTCGCCTGCAACGCCCGAAACGTCTCTATGCCATCCATATCTGGCATCATCACATCTAACAAGATGACATCGGGTTGCTCATCGGCTGCCTTCGCCAGTCCTTCCGCGCCGGATGCGGCAATTGATACATTCCACCCGCCAACTGCTTTGAGAGTGAGTTGAGCTACTGCTCGAATATCGTATTCGTCATCAACAATTAGAATGCGCTTGGTGATCATGTAGGGCTATCTCCCGTCTTGCCTCGAATCATGCGGTTGAGCAGGTCGATCGCTCGTTGTTCAAATTCTTGTGATGTAATGCGTCCTTTGGTAAAGAAAAGCGTTTGTCCGAGTTTTAACCGTTCGCGATCGCTTTCATCTAAATCCTGAGCCGTATAGACAACGAGTGGAACCTGACGCAAGCGATCATGCTGCCGCAGCCAGTCCACTACGGCAAAACCATTGTATTCTGGGAGTGCCAAGTCGAGTACTAGCAGATCGGGAAGAATGCGCTGGCTCAAGTGAATGGCGTCCCGTCCGGTTTGGGCATAAAAGGTTTCTATCCCGTGGCGAGAAAACACGGTCGCGAGTACTTGTGCCAGTTCTAAGTCATCTTCAACAATCAGAACCTTGATGGTTTGATTGCGATCGGCTAATACTCGCTCTAGAGCTTGACGCAATATCCTTGGTTCTGGAGGTTTCACAATCCAATCACTGACACCCGGATGGGGGGTTTCTCTCGCATCCGGTAACAGCCCACTGAGAATGATTACTGGAATTGTTTGCGTTTCTGTCTGATTCTTCAGAACTGCCAAAGTTTCCCACCCATCCATCTCTGGCATCATGAGGTTGAGCAGAATTGCATCAGGTTGCTGGGCAACTGACCGTTCTACCGCCTCTTGTCCCGATGCGACGGTCAGCACCCGGTAGCCTTGTCGTTCTAGCATGGCTTGCACTACAGTCCGAACAGAGGGGTCATCATCGCAGACCAAAACAAGGGGGGAGTTTTGAGTTGAATCTCCTAACTCAGAACTCAATACGGAGAACTCAGAACCTTGGACAGCAGTAGGGATGGGTAGGGTAAAGCAGAAAGTACTGCCTTCTCCTAAGGTGCTTTCGGCCCAAATCTGTCCTTCATGCTGCTGTAAGATACTGCGGCAGATGGCTAAACCCAAACCCGTTCCCCCCTTTTGGCGCGAGTCTGAGGCATCAACCTGCTGAAAGCGTTCAAAAATGGATTCGATCTTGTCAGACGGAATTCCGCGTCCCTGGTCTCTAACTTTAATCAGGAGAGTATCGCAAGGGGATAAAGGATGAACGCTCTCTGACTGCTGACTGCTGACTGCTGACTGCTGACTGCTGACCCCTGACTGCTGACCCCTACCCCTAATCAACTCTGCGCTTAACCAGACTGTACTGCCTTGAGGTGAGAACTTTATGGCATTACTGAGTAAGTTGGTGAACACTTGGATGATGCGATCGGGGTCTGCCCAGAGGCGGACTGACACAGGAGAAACGGATAAGGTGACTCCAGCCCTTTCTGCTATTTCCTGGATTGCCTCTACAGATTGATTCATTAAGTCACCAGCATCGCAGGCTTGTTTCGTCATCACGATTTTGCCTGACTCAATGCGTTCGATGTCTAGGATGTCATTGATCAGACGAACTAAGCGATCGCTATTATTAGCTGCAATATCTAGCATATGTTGAGCGTCTTCCGGTTGGTTTTGCAAGACGCCACCGGCTAGTAAGTCCAAAGCAGCAGAAATGGAGGTGAGCGGTGTCCGCAGTTCATGGCTGACAACTGAGATGAATTCATCCTTTAAGCGTTCGATTTCGCGGCGATCACTAACATCCTTCATGAAACAGTAGTTCCCAATGAACTGCTGTTGTTGGTTGTAGGCTTTAACGATCACCACTTGCTTATCGAAGACGGTTCCATCTTTACGCACTGCTCTAACTTCAAACTCTGCCTTCCCGTCAATCAGCATACGTTGGTAGGCAGTCTCTATAGTCTCCAATTCATCTGGATAAATCGTTTGTTTCCAATTCATCCCAACCAATTCTTCGGGTTGATAACCTAACATGCGGGCATAAGCTGGATTAGTTTTGAAGTAACGCCCCTGACTATCGACTTGAGCGATACCCTCAACAGCACTTTCCAGTGCCTTGCTCAAATTGCGGAGTTCTTCAAGAGCCTGTTTGCGATCGGTAATGTCTTCAATTTGGGTAACGATGTACAACGGCTGGTTTTGCCCATCACGGATGATCGAACTACTCAACATTCCCCAAACCGTATGTCCGAGCTTATGCAAGTAGCGCTTTTCAAACTGACAGGAGCGAATCTCGCCGGACAGCATTTGCTGAAAATAGTGGGTTCCAATCTGCAAATCATCGGGATGGGTGACTGCCTGGAAGGTTATCGCTAGCAATTCCTGCTCTGAGTAACCAAGCATCTCACATAGTGAACGATTGACTTGCAGCCAGTAACCATCCAGCGATACCAACGCCATTCCGATCGCAGCATTTTCAAACGCCTGATGAAAGCGTTCTTCACTTTCTCGTAATGCTTCTTCTGCCCGCTTGCGTTGCGCCGCCGCCGCCACGGCATCGCTAATATTTCGGAAATAGACGGATAGACCCTCTCTAGCAGGATAGGCGTGTACTTCAAACCAGGTATTCAGCGGTGAATAGAATGTCTCAAACTCAACGCTTACCTGCTCTGATACTGCCCGGTGATACTCCCGGTAAAAGGTTGAGCCTACCGATTCAGGAAACTCATCCCACAACACTTGACCGAGCAACTCCTCCCGCTTTCGCTGCAAGAGCAGTTCTGCTTGTCGATTCAAGTAGGTGAAACGCCACTCTCGATCCACGGCGAGGAACGCATCCGTAGTGCTTTCCAGAATATTAAGGCTCTGGTTACGAGCTGCCTCTGCTTCAGCCCTTGCCTGTTGCTCTTGCGCGAGAAGCTGAAGGCGTTCTACTTCTGCCTGTTTGCGCTCGGTAACATCGCGGGCGATCGCATAAATTAAGTTTTCTTCAACAATGGGAAAGGCTTTCCAGGAAATCCATCGGTACGAACCATCTTTACAGCGGTAGCGATTCTCAAAATCAAGGGTGAGATGCCCCTCAGCAAGTTTTGCAACTTCAGCAAGGGTTGCAGCCCGGTCATCGGGATGAACAAAGTCAAGAAACGGTTGGGCTAGCAGTTCTTCGTTGGTGTAGCCAAGGACTTGTTCAAATGCTGGATTCAAACGCTTGAAGTAAGCATCGGTACCAGAAACGCTGAGCATATCCCTAGAGAGGTTGAAAAAGCGATCGCGCTCCTCCTCTGCCCGTTTGCGATCGGTGATATCCCGCGTCACCTTTGTAAAGCCGCGTAGGTTTCCCGCCTCATCTCGCAGAGCAGTAATCACAATATCTGCCCAAAATCGCGA
>NZ_DATNPA010000578.1:0-6471 GCF_036703385.1 Allocoleopsis sp.
CAAGGCGTTGCGCCCTCATCTCACATTGGGGGTGAGGTGAATGTGTTGGGCGCTAAAGTCGGACTCTTCGGTGCCAATATCAACGCTTCTGGCACCAATGGCGGTGGTAACGTGCGAATTGGTGGGGATTATCAGGGTAAGGGTACAATTCCCAATGCTTTACGCACGTTTGTTAGCAGGGATTCAGTGATTAATGCAGATGCCCTAAATCAGGGTAACGGGGGACGGGTAATTGCCTGGGCAGATGAGGCAACCCGCTTCTACGGGACAGTTACCGCGCGGGGTGGGTTGCAAAGTGGTAATGGTGGTTTTGCTGAAGTGTCGAGTAAGGGGTTCCTTGATTATGCTGGCGTAGCTAACTTATCGGCTTCTCAAGGTCAATTTGGGAGTTTGCTGTTAGACCCAACTAATATCACAGTTGTTCCAGGTGTAAATAATCCAGCCGAACTAGCAGCGAATGATCAGTTTGCCGATTCAGGCGTAGATAGCACTATTAACAATGGCACGATTGATGCAGCAACGGCAAATGTTATCCTGCAAGCGACCAATAACATTACCTTTAATGCACCTATTAATATTGCTCAACGAGGAGTTGGCATTACAGCTCAAGCTAATAACGACATTGTTGTGAATTCGGGCAGCACTATCACTACTAATGGGGGTGCCGTCAACTTATTTGGTAACAGTGATAATAACGGTGCAGGAAGAGTCGAAATCCAGGGTGCTATCTCCACGCAGGGTGGGGATATTACCATCAAGGGGACTAGTAATATCACTGATACATCAGGCATTTTTATTACAAGGCAGATTGACTCTGGGGGTGGAAAAATCACCCTCAACGGTACTAGCAGTGGATTTAGCACGGAGTTCGGTTTTGCTAGAGGCATCGACGTGTTAGGGGCGAATATCCTCTCAAGAGACGGGGAGATCGACTTCACGGGGTATAGCCAAAATGGTTATGGCATCGCTCTTGACGGTGACGGGACGACGATCAACTCTGGGGCTGGGAAAATGACCTTCAACGGGACTAGCGTAGAGACCATAGGCATCATCGTTTTTGGGGGGACGAATATCATCTCAGGAAGCGGGGATATCATCTTCACTGGCAAGAGCAGCAGCACGAATAGCGGCAGCACTCAGGGCATCTTACTTTATGACCCTGGCCTTAACCTAGGCATCCCGAAGATCGAATCTGGAACAGGGAAGATCACCTTCAACGGGATTAGCAACGGTATTGCTGACCCTGCTATCCAAGTTCAAGTGCCTATCACATCAGGGGGCGGGGATATCATCCTTACTGGTAACAACAACAACGGCAAGAGCATTGAGGTCTCAAGCACGCTCACCTCCGGAGGTGGTGATATTAGCCTGAACGCTCAAGGTAATATCGTCACCAGTCAAGGGACAATTGACGCTAGCTCTGCAACTGGCAATGGAGGAGCGATCGCTCTTAATGCCACTGGCAATATTTTTACAGGGAATATCAACTCTAGTGGAGGGCTGAATGCTGGGCCAATCTTCCTAAACAGCCAAACGGGTACGATCAATACCACTGCTGGTGTTTTGAATGCTTTGGGGGGTAACAATGGCGGCAATATCACCATCCAAGCCCCTGGTGACATTAGAGTAGGACAAATCGGTCTCCTCAATAGTGGCTTCAACCAAAATAGCGGGAGTCTCAGCATCACCAGTACTGGAGGGAATATCACCAGCACCAGTCCGCTATTTACAGCTTCTGCCTTTGGCAATGGCGGTGATATCAGCTTCAATGCTGCTGGCAACATTACTGTTGCTGCGATGGATGCCTCTTCTTTTCAGAGCAAGGGGGGTTCAATTACCCTCAACGCTGGTAACAACAGCACTATTAGGCTCAGTGGAGATATAACAACGAACCAAAACAGCGTTACCTTCAACCGTCCAGTCAACCTAGCGGGGAATGTCAACATTTCCGACACGGGCAACATTATCTTTAACAACACGGTTGATGGCACTAAAAACCTAACCCTTAACCCTGGTAACGGCATTGTTCAATTCAATGGTTTTGTGGGTAGCTCGATACCTCTCAATAATTTGAGTGTCGGAGGCGATATTACTACTAATAATCCAGCAGGGATAGATATCAGGACAATTAATAACATCCAAATAGGAAGCATTACCTCAGCAGGCGGGATTGCACTCTCTAGTAGCAACAGAAACATTACGGCTGGCATTCTCAACTCCTCATCCTCGGAAAATGGCGGTAATATTACCCTGAATGCTCGTGGGACTATTAACGTTAACCAAATTAATGCTCAAAGCCTCGGTAATGGCAGGGGAGGAAATGTTGATATTACAGCTAATAAATTCTTCCAGGCTACTGGCTCTTTCCTAGATCAAAATGGCGTAAATGCCAGTATTTCTACCGCAGGCAGGGCAGGAGGTGGCTCCATTATCATTCGTCACGGGGGTGGAGGCTTAATCCCTTTTATTGTGGGCAATAGCAAGACGAACGGAACCCAAGGAGCGATTACTAGAGGGAACGCTGAATCTGAACAGACGATTTTTCCCACCCAATCGTATCTCGACACTCACAAACAGGATAGCGATCAGATTCAAATCATATCCACTGCCCCTCTCCCAGCAGATGCCAATCCTATCCTGCCGGAGGCAATACACCTTCCAGAGCGAAGCGGAAACCCCTTAAAGGATTTAGCCTTTCTTATTGGGGATACTCTCAAAGCTGAAACCCAGATTGAGCTAGACCCTAAAACCGGAACCTACAATTTTGCATGGCACCCTCACGACCCAAGCAATTTATCGCTTAATGTTAACAGTCCCCTAGCTGTTGGTCAGATTGATAAGCTGTTTGAGGAGGAATACGAGAAGTACTTTGGAGAAAATCTTACCAATGAAGTCGTTACAGTTGAAAGCATTCGAGATACGCTGAAGACGATTCATAGTCAAACTCAAACAAGTCCTGTCGTTATCTATGCGCGATCGCTTCCCGACTCTTTGGAACTCACATTAGTTCTTCCCGAAGGCACTCCCATTCGCAAAACCGTCTCAGCTGCCAATGCTGCTGCTCTAAAGAAAACCTTAGATGAGTTCCGCCAAACTCTCACTACTCCCCAAAGCCCCACAGCTTACCTCGCTTCTGCACAACAACTCTATCAGTGGCTGATTGCCCCCCTCGAACCCCAGTTAGAAAAACTTAACATCGACACCCTGATCTTTTGCATGGATGCCGGTTTGCGTACCATCCCAATGGCAGCACTCCATGACGGCAAGCAGTTTCTCGTAGAAAAATACAGCCTCGGTTCTATCCCCAGTATCAGTCTCACCAATACCCGCTACAACTCCCTAAAGGATGCCCACGTTCTAGCAATGGGAGCCTCCAAATTTCAAAAGCTGCAACCTTTACCTTCGGTGCCCATTGAGTTAGATGTGATTACCCCGCAGTTGTGGGCAGGAAAATCCTTCCTCAACGAAGGATTCACTCTGAATAATCTCCAGTCCCAGAGTCACTCCTTTCAAATCATCCACTTGGCAACCCACGCTGACTTCAAACCGGGGGATATTAATAACTCTTTTATTCAGCTATGGGATACTCAATTAAAGTTAGGTCAACTACGCCAGATGGGCTGGAATCAACCACCTCAAGTTGAACTATTAGTCTTGAGTGCCTGTCGCACCGCGATGGGCGATGTAGACGCGGAGTTAGGCTTTGGTGGCTTGGCAGTGCAGGCGGGAGTCAAATCAGCCCTTGCCAGTCTGTGGTATGTCAGTGATAACGGAACCCTGATGCTGATGAGCGAGTTCTATCGGCAACTGAGTCAACCTGATGTGACGATCAAAGCCAAGGCACTGCAACGAGCTCAAATCGCCATGCTGCGGGGACAGTTGCGTCAGGATTCAGGAGAGCAGCGAGGGATCGGTGTGGTGGATACCATGCCTCTCCCACGGGGACTGCCGCCAAGTCAAGATTTATCCCATCCTTATTATTGGGCGGCTTTCACGATGATTGGTAGCCCGTGGTAAGACAGTCAAAAGTCAAAAAAACCGTATAAATACTAAAAACTGTCACCTTAATGAATGTGACAGTTAATCCTTTATCAGCTCAAACCTTAATAGACGGGGGATTTTGCTGATGTTGTTTCAACGAGCACGGAGGGATTTGAACCCCCGACCCTCAGAACCGGAATCTGATGCTCTATCCACTGAGCTACGTGCCCTTGCTTATCCACACTAGTATATCATGCCCTGTAAATAGAGTGGTTTTCGGTTTTACACCCTACGGTCGAGGCACGGTATGTCGTCCCCCTGCACCAGTCCTATAGGGCAAAACCAGCGGTTGATCACAGGTGCGATCGCTAGAGATAAGCCATAGGATCGACGGGTTCGCCATCTTTACGGACTTCAAAGTGGAGATGAGGCCCTGTTGATAATCCAGTAGAACCAACGGCAGCGATCGCATCTCCAGGCTGTACGGTTTTTCCCTGGCTTACATAAAGCTTACTGGTATGACCATAGAGGGTACTAATACCACCGCCGTGATTGATAATTACGGTATTGCCATAACCCCCATACCAACCCGCAAAAATTACTGTACCGCCTTCAGCGGCTCGAATTGTACTGCCATAGCTGGCACCAAAGTCTATACCAGCATGGAAGCGCAGGGAACGCAGAATCGGATGACGCCGCCAACCAAAGCCGCTAGTAATCTCTGCATCACTAGGAAACATCAGCACACCATTGCTAAAAACGCCGGTGTGGGGAAACATTGCCTTGTTAGAAGCGCCTACTTCCCGACGAATCAGGATACCGATATTTCTGGAATCGATCGCTAACTGTCCTTGAGCAGCTTCTAAGGCTTGCTTGTCGGTTTTGAGTCGATCCATGAGTTGCTGCTGTGCGGTAAGTTGTGCTTCATATTGCGTCTTTTGGGTTAGAACTTGCTGGGTGAGGAGAGCAATTTGGTTTTTCTGCGTTTCAACTTGTATTTTTTGCTGGTTAATGCGCAAGGCTTCAGTTTGTAAGTTGGCTAAGATTTTGCGGTCGGCTTGATACATCAATTTGACATGGCGACGGCGATCCATAAATTCATTGAGATTTTGACTTTTGAGCAGGATATCCCAACCAAAACCCGTTCGCCGCTGGCGTTGCAGGAAGCGCAGGCGAGCAATAATCGTGGCTTGTTTTTGCGAGTAGCGACTTTCAGCGATCGCTAAATCTTCTTGTACTGCTCTAAGACGCTTGTTGGCGAGTTCGATTTGAGCCGCGTAATCTTGATAGGCAGAGTCAGTAGCTTGGATGTTCTGTTGAATGCCTGTGAGTTGATTTTGAACCGCTTGTTCAATCTCCAATATGCGATCGCGTTCTTTTTTCAGTTGCGATCGTTGTTGGTTTATGGTCTGGCGCATCTGTTCTAACGTATCGACAGATGCAGCACTCGGTGAGGGGGAGGGGTCGGCACTTACGGGTGTTGGTATGACTAGCAACCCGATGAGCAGGCAAAAAGCGATTAAGTAAACGCCAAAATTTTTCCGTGTTCCTTGTCGTTGTCCGCTCATCCTTGAATAGTTTTGTCTGTATGGGACAGGCGTGAGTGAGCCGTAGGCTGGGACGCCTGTCATAGAGTTTCTGAGCCGTTATGATTTTTCGGCACTCGCCAGACAAAACATTCTAAAGTTTTATGGTCTCATCGAAGCGATCGCTCTAGTGGCTTGACTTTAACGACAGTAAGATAAATTGCTATTTTGCTCTGTCAGCAAACCATTGGAGACCCAACCCTTAGCAGGTAAGGCAATTTCTACCCAGTTACGATTATCAACAGTTTTGTTCGTTGCAGGATTGGTAGTCAGAGTGACCCGTCCTAGATAAGCTACACTACCCACTTGAGTGGCTGTAGTACTGGGTTCTCGTCGAATCAGTAAACCTTGTGAGGGTCGAATCACTTGACGGCACAGCTCTTTTGTTGGCGGGGTTTCACTATTTCCACCACAGGGCTTAAGGTTGATAGCATGGACAAATCCTGTGGTCGGTCCACTAATGCTGATGAAACCATTGGCATCGGATGAGTTAGCTGCTAGTGTCACTTGCTCGTTGGCGGCTAGCAGTCTTAAAGCTTCGCTGGTGGCATCAGCCGTTTTAAAAATGGGAATTTGTTGTTTGGTAGCACGGCACTGCCCGATCAGGGATGATTGTGCCAGTTTTAAGTTACTTTCAGAGGGGGTAATATCCGTCCCTGCCATAACAGGAGTACCCATTCCACTAGTGGCGATCGCAATTATAGCCAAAAGATTAATTGGCTGGCCCAATCGATTCATGGTTTCCATACAGTTCAACTCCTCACTCACAGATTCTGTTTACTGACACTCGCAAGAGTTCATACTGGGAGATTATGACATGACAGAGTTCGTTCGTTTTATCGTTTTTGGTGGGTATTGTCAACTTCCCCTAGGCTGAGTCAAATCCATCAATCTTTCCCCTTCT
>NZ_DATNPA010000579.1:0-3665 GCF_036703385.1 Allocoleopsis sp.
CGTCGGATTCTCAGAACGAGATTCCCTGTTGATTACGGTAATTACAGGTATTGTTAACATTGTGACAACATTTATTGCGATCGCTACCGTAGACAAGTTTGGTCGCAAGCCTCTACTGCTATTAGGGTCTATCGGGATGACCATTACCCTAGGAACACTGGCACTGGTCTTTGGCAACGCAGCGATCGACCCTGCTACAGGTAACCCTACCCTGCACGGTACCGCTGGCATCATCGCCCTCCTGGCCGCTAACCTCTATGTCGTCTTCTTCGGTTTCTCTTGGGGACCCATCGTCTGGGTGCTGTTGGGAGAAATGTTTAATAACAAGATTCGGGCGGCGGCGCTTTCACTGGCTGCATCAATCCAGTGGATTGCCAATTTTATCGTCTCTACTACATTTCCGCCCCTCCTCAAAACCTTCGGGCTAGGCTCGGCCTACGGTCTTTATACGATCGCGGCAGCCATCTCAATCTTTTTCGTCCTACTTTTGATTAAGGAAACCAAAGGCAAGGAGCTAGAAGAGATGTAAGCTATTGGCTCTTCAACCGCATTTGGCAAAGGGCAGTTAGAACAGTTGGTGAATTATTACATTACTACAGAGAAAAACCCTTAAAAGCAAAGCAAATGCTAAAAAATGATGAGTGATCTCTGAAATTTAGAGGTTGTTAACCTGGACAGGCTTCTCTACTGAGGTCTTGCACCCAAGGAGAGGACGGGCGGAACGCCCATCCCACAATGAATAATTTTTCTTGTGAGGTAAGCATCAGAGCCTGCCCCATGAAAGATTCACTTGAGACTGGTGCAAGTTCTTCGTCTACCGAGAAACACCTGTAACCAGGAGCGCTAGAAAACCTAAACTCATCTTGTGAACTCTGTTCCCTATCACTGCCTATGAACACACGGATTGTACCCACGCAGCCCTTTGCTGACCAAAAACCTGGCACCTCCGGCTTACGCAAGAAAGTCCCTGTCTTTCAACAACCTCATTACCTGGAGAATTTTGTTCAATCCATCTTTGACAGCCTGGAATCGTTTCAGGGAAAGACATTGGTGGTTGGTGGTGATGGTCGCTACTACAATCGTCAGGCGATCCAGATCATCCTGAAAATGGCAGCTGCGAACGGTTTTGGGCGCGTGCTAGTCGGGCAGGGCGGCATTTTGTCTACCCCAGCTGCCTCCGCAGTGATTCGCAAGTACCAAGCATTCGGCGGAATTATCCTGTCTGCCAGCCATAACCCAGCTGGTCCTCACGAAGACTTTGGCATTAAGTACAACATTAGTAATGGTGGCCCTGCGCCTGAGAAGGTAACTGAGGCAATCTTTGCCCGCAGCAAGGTAATTGACCAGTACAAGATTCTGGATGCTGCCGATGTTGAGTTGGACAAACTGGGTACGTTTCAACTAGAAACGCTCACCGTTGAGGTGATTGACTCTGTGGCAGACTATGCCGAGTTGATGGAGTCCTTATTTGATTTTGATCGCATCCATCAACTCCTCACCTCTGGGCAATTTCGGATGTGCATGGATTCCTTGCACGCCGTAACAGGCCCCTATGCCCATGCACTGTTCGAGCAACGCTTAGGGGCACCCTCCGGTACCGTGCAAAACGGCATTCCCTTGGAAGACTTTGGTGGTGGACATCCCGACCCTAACCTAGTCTATGCTCACGATCTGGTTGAAATTCTCTTCGGGGAAAATGCACCGGATTTCGGGGCCGCTTCCGATGGAGATGGCGATCGCAATATGATCCTAGGAAACCATTTCTTCGTCACTCCCAGTGATAGTCTGGCTGTCTTAGCCGCTAACGCTAAGCTGGTTCCCGGTTATCAATCAGGGCTATCAGGCATTGCTCGCTCTATGCCCACCAGTCAGGCACCCGACCGGGTAGCCGCACGCTTGGGGATTGAGTGCTATGAAACGCCGACAGGCTGGAAGTTCTTTGGCAATCTCTTGGATGCAGGGAAAGCTACACTGTGCGGTGAAGAGAGTTTCGGGACTGGCTCAAACCACATTCGAGAGAAAGATGGGCTTTGGGCTGTCCTATTTTGGCTTAATATTATAGCCGTTCGCAAACAATCCGTCAAGCAAATTGTACAAGAACACTGGCAAACCTATGGACGCAATTACTATTCGCGGCATGACTATGAAGCGGTAGATAGCGATCGCGCGGCTACACTCATGAACAATCTGCACAGCCTCCTCCCGAACCTCAAAGGGAAACAGTTTGGTAGCTATGAAGTAGATTACGCCGACGACTTCAGCTACACTGACCCTGTTGATGGCAGCGTCAGTAAGAATCAGGGCGTGCGTATTGGCTTCACCGATGGCTCACGGATTGTGTTTCGCCTTTCGGGTACAGGCACCCAGGGCGCAACCCTGAGAGTTTATCTAGAAAGTTACGAACCCAATATCGCCAAACACAATCTCGATCCACAGCAGGCACTCGGAGATCTGATTGCGATCGCCGATGAACTGGCTCAAATTCGTACTCTTACAGGTATGGACAAACCCACCGTAATCACCTGATATAGTCCGGCATCTACAAGCCCCCGACAAGAGCATTCTTCTGTCAGGGGCTGTTGACCTACAATTCCAGGTAAGTAGCTCAACCCAGATTTTGCAACAAAAACCTTTGCGTTCCTTTGCGTAAACCTCTGCGTCCTTTGCGTTAAAAAAAAGCGGAAACTATAGATTTCATTTTTTTGTGTTTTTTTAAGTTGACTTACTTATCTGCTGCGCTGTTAAGTTCAATCAGCTCCTCTCCATCTACAAGGAACAGGGTTTGTCCCGCTAACATCTTTAATTTATGAAAATATTAGTGCTGAATGCGGGTTCGAGTAGCCAGAAGAGTTGCTTGTATCAACTCGATGATACGTTGCCAGAGTTGCCACCTGCGCCACTTTGGGAAGCTAAGGTTGATTGGACAAAGCACCCAGGAATAGCAGAACTGGAGGTCAAAGCGAGAGGTGCGGTTCTGGAAGAAGAGTTGCAAACCACTTCCCGACCGGATGTGATGGCTCACATGCTGGAAACCCTCTGGAGTGGCGATACTCAGGTGATTGCTAATCCAGCCGATATTGATATTGTGGGTCATCGGGTGGTGCATGGGGGTCAGGAGTATCGCCAAGCCACCTTGATTACCCCACAAGTCAAGGAAGCGATCGCCAATCTCTCTACTTTTGCCCCCATTCACAACCCTGTCAACCTGGAGGGTATCGAAGCGATCGAGAAAATTCTCGGAACGGCTACCTCTCAAGTCGCTGTTTTTGATACTGCCTTTCATTCAAACCTCCCTCTTTTCGCTGCGGTTTACCCAATTCCTTACGAATTGTTTGAGCAAGATATCCGTCGCTATGGATTTCATGGCATCAGTCATCAATACTGCGCTTACCGCACGGCTCAACTGATGGGTAAAGAGTTGGCGTCTTTGCGCCTGATTACCTGTCATTTAGGTAACGGTGCTTCTCTGGCTGCTATCCGCAACGCTCAGAGTATTGATACTACGATGGGATTTACTCCCCTAGAAGGGTTGATGATGGGCACTCGCTCTGGCTCTATTGACCCTGGTATCTTGATTCACTTGCTGCAACACACCGATTATGACGCCCAAAAGTTAGACGAAGTCCTCAATAAGGCTTCTGGGTTGAAGGGTATTTCTGGCGTAT
>NZ_DATNPA010000580.1:0-5860 GCF_036703385.1 Allocoleopsis sp.
AACCGATGAGGTAGTTTACCGTGCCGATCGCAAGCGCCGCCACAATACTCCCCACCAACTTGCCAACACCACCCACCACCACGACCATGAAGGTATCAACCACATAGTTCTGACCCGTATTCGGCCCCACAGAACCCAGCAAACTAATTGCACAACCCGCAACGCCTGCCAATCCAGAACCGAGAGCAAATGTTAAGGCATCAACCTTTTGAGTGGGAATCCCCAAGCAAGAACTCATACTCCGGTTTTGTGTCACCGCCCGAATTCGCAACCCCCATGCCGAACGTTGCAAAAACAAGTAAATCGCCGCCACACAAAGAATCGTGAGACTAATGATAAACAGCCTAGTGTAAGGCAGTGTCAGACTAAACAGAGGCAAATTACCTTGTAGCCAACTCGGTGCCGTGACATTCACATTCTGAGCGCCAAACCAAGGCTGAGTCACGGTAAGTTTATAAGTCTGAGCCAAGAATGCGCCAGTCGCCCAGGCAATGCCGAGTGATAGCGGTAGCATCACCGCTATCACCCAGTTACGCATCCTATGCATATCCGGGCGGCGAGACACCATCCACATAGCTCCAAAAAAGAGCAGACAAAACACAGCTAGACTAATTGCCAATACCCAGTTCACGCTTCGCACAAACTGTTGCAAAATTAAGCTGACTCCCCAAGTCGCTAAGAGAGTCTCCAAGGGGCGTCCATAAAGGTATCGAATTACTCCCCGCTCCAAAATCAAACCCATCGCCGCTGCGATGAGGAAAGCCATCGGTAGTGCCAAAAAGATATAGAGTTCAAACCACGACTTTCCCAGCAAGTTGAAGCCATTTTGTACAACGAAGGTCGTGTAAGCTCCCAGCATCATCAACTCACCGTGAGCCATGTTAATCACGCCCATCAGTCCAAAAACAATGGCTAATCCTAGCGCTGAAATTAATAAAACAGCGCCAATACTAAGGCCATTAAATAGGCTATCAAACAATGCTGCTATCACGCCTTTTCTCCAGCGATTTTATATTTTAGATTCTGGATTTTAGATGGAGTTCACATCTAAAACCCAATCTTTATACAAGCTAAGGCTCTTAACTCATTTTGAATTTGCCGCCTTTGTTGGGATCAGACCAATCACAGCCAAAGCCTTTCGTTTCCGCCACGAATTGATTCCAGGGCACAGGGGAAACTGCTTTTTCCGTGGAATAAACAATCTTAAACAAACCATTGTCCCCAATTTCGCCAATCCGCACAAACTTAGCGAGGTGATGGTTATTTTCCATCGTCACTTTCCCTTCGGGAGCATCAAAAGTTTGACCCAAAGCAGCTTTACGCACGGCTTCTATATCTGTTGTTTTTGCTTTTTCAACAGCCTGTTTCCACAAGTAAACTGCAATGTAGGCAGCTTCCATTGGGTCATTAGTCACCCGGCTTTCCCCGTACTTTTTCTTAAATGCCTCAACAAACTTTTTATTGGTCGGATTATCGACGGTTTGGAAGTAGTTCCAAGCCGCGTAGTGACCTTTAAGATATTCTGGGCCAATGGCTTTAACTTCTTCTTCCGCAATACTGACTGACATTGTGGGATATTTGTCTGGAGTTAAGCCAGCCCCTTTAAGCTGTTTAAAGAAGGCCACATTACTATCCCCATTCAGGGTGTTGTAAATGACGCCACCATTGGGCAGAGCGGCTTTGATTTTAGTGATGATGGCTGTAACTTCGGTATTGCCCAAGGGTAGGTAGTCTTCCCCAACGGTTTTACCGCCTTTTGCCTGTAATTGAGCCTTAATAATGGTGTTGGCAGTACGGGGAAAAACGTAGTCTGAACCAACCAGGAAGAACTCTTTACCCTTATTTTGCAAAAGCCAATCCACTGACGGCTCAATTTGCTGATTGGGGGCAGCGCCTGTGTAGAAAATGCTCTTAGAACACTCCTGACCCTCGTATTGTACGGGGTACCAGAGCATGTGGTTTTTCTCTTCAAAAACTGGCAGCACGGCTTTACGGCTCGCCGAAGTCCAGCAGCCGAAGATAGACACAACCTTGTCTTGGTCAATCAGTTTTTTCGCTTTCTCGGCAAAGGTAGGCCAGTCAGAAGCGCCATCTTCTTTGATAAACTCGATCTTTTTACCGAGAACTCCGCCCGCTGCATTGATTTCATCAATTGCCAGTAATTCAGCATCTACGACACTTTGCTCACTAATGGCCATCGTGCCGCTCAAAGAGTGTAAAATGCCGACCTTGATCGTATCACCGCTGCTCCCGCTAGCACCCGCTGCTGCCACTGGAGAGGCAGAAGTCGTTGGACTTCCTGCCGTTGTAGTTGGCTCATTTTTAGCGCAAGCTTTCAGGAAAATGCTGGTTCCCAAAGTTGCGGAGCCGTAGAGCAGAAATTTACGTCGCCCAAATCTCCTCACCATGCTTTACTTATAGCCCCCTCTGAATTCTGCTTACTGATAGAGAGATATTGCAGATAAGGTGTGATATTAGAGCGAGGTTAAGCCACTAATTGTAACGAATGATACAAAATCTTAGATCTAGAGCGAACAGCTATAAAGATCGAAAGTTATCCTTTATGAATCTTAATAAAATCAATCACGGCTGGGAGCCCTTCCTGAGTTTTCAAATTAGTAAAAACGAAGGGTTTGTTGCCTCGCATCTTTTTGGCATCACGTTCCATGACGCCCAAGTCCGCACCGACCATAGGGGCAAGGTCAATTTTGTTGATCACTAAGAGGTCAGATTTGGTAATGCCTGGCCCACCTTTACGCGGAATCTTGTCCCCAGCAGCCACATCAATAACATAGATAGTCAAATCAACCAGTTCTGGGCTGAACGTTGCTGCTAAGTTATCGCCGCCACTCTCTAAAAATACCAAGTCTAAATCAGCAAACCGTTGTTCTAGTTGTTCTATAGCTGCCAGATTCATTGAGGCATCCTCGCGGATGGCGGTGTGGGGACAACCCCCGGTTTCAACGCCAAGGATGCGATCGCTCTGCAACGCCTGACTCCGCACCAAAAACTGAGCATCCTCCTGAGTGTAAATATCATTGGTTACCACCGCAATCTGATACGACATGCGCAACGCCTTGCACAATGCATCTAATAACGCGGTTTTCCCCGAACCCACAGGACCAGCAATTCCAACACGAAAAGTACTCATACAGAATTTGGGATTTTAGGCTTTATCCATCTACAGCAATTTCTCACAAATCAATAATGTTGGCTTTCACTAACGTTCAACCCAACCTACCTGAAGGGGTATCTGCACTCCTTAACATGCTCTTATCTTCGCCGCTTGCTGTTGCATGTCAACGAATTTGTTGCAAGGCAGTCTGATTACGGATGAGCGTTTCCGTCATGGTTG
This sequence comes from Allocoleopsis sp., assembly GCF_036703385.1. Classification (NCBI taxonomy): domain Bacteria; kingdom Bacillati; phylum Cyanobacteriota; class Cyanophyceae; order Coleofasciculales; family Coleofasciculaceae; genus Allocoleopsis; species Allocoleopsis sp. The sequence goes on from NZ_DATNPA010000580.1 coordinate 3,356, forward strand.
CGAGTTTGTCTAGCTTGGCTTTATCTTCAGTCGCCCGTGATTTGTAGAAAAGCTTCTTTTTAAGCGCCGCACGCGCCAAGTCTTCCCTACCTTGTTTTAGCGCTTGCTGGGCAACCCGCTGCCAAGCGTCAATTTCCTGAACAGCTTGGTTATACTCTGGTTGGATATTATCCCAAGTTCCCTTGATTGTAGCTAAAGCCTCGTTGAGCGATCGCAACGCCTCACTTCGGTCAGAGTGTTTGAGTGCGAGGAAGATGGGGGCAGACAAGCTATCAGTATCGAGGTTGGCAATTACAGGGATAAAGTTTTTCACCTGCCGACTCTCGTTCACACCCGTCTTGCACCAAGTGGCAAAGTGTTCACAGTTATTAAACAGCAAATTGTAGTTCTTTTCACCTAATCGGCTTTCTGCCCGTTGAACTACAACATCCGGGATAAAACAGGTTCGATAGTTCCTGACATACACCTTAGACTTGGAGTGATTCATAAAGGTAGCAAAAGACGTGCGCTCAATCGTCTCCGTTCGCTTGCGTTGATGAATCACGGTGCCATCGCCACAGTCAATGCCATGATGCTCGTATACACCCTGAAGGCTGAGAAACTCTTGCATTACGTAAATTTGATCGCCACGCGCCATACTTGCCTAAAACCCTGTTATCGCTTCGCTCTTGTTACTGCCTGTTTCGTTGCTGCTAGCTGTTCCAACAGCGTAGCCGATAAAGTGGGTGCGTCATAACGGGCAATCTCCGTTTGAAAAAGTTTCGCCTTCTGCCGATAGGGAGAAGAAGCGAGAATTTGCTTCACAGCGTCTTTTATCTGCGTTGGCGTAGGCTTGCTAGTTTTGTAGGTTAATACCCACCCCACTCCACTCCACTCGTGCACAGACTTCAGGCTTATCTTCCGTTTGACCTGCGACCACTAGAGGGACACCATTCACCAAAGCCATCTGCACGCCATTGTACCCGCCGTTAGTCACCATAACATCAACATGGGGCAGAAGATGGGAATAGGGAATAAACGACTCTATCCTGGCATTGGCAGGGTATTGTGCCAGTTTAATGCTTTCAGTTGGTTGACCCCCAGTTGTTGCAACAACCAACACATTTTCATCCGCAAGTGCCTGGAGCGTTGGTACAATCAAATCGTCTGTTTCGGTAGCTACGGTACCTTGCGTAACTAGAACGACTGGTTTGTCTCCTTGCAGATCGCTCCACCAACTAGGGGAAATAAAATCAGCAGGAGGGGTCGATAAAAACGAGCCAACGAAATGCACTTGAAGTGGTAAGTCACTGCGGGGATATTCAAACGCCGGAACTGTTCCCTGTAAGTAGAGATAGGGAGATACAACAGCATCAAATCCAACGGCGGGGATTGTGCCTATAAGAAAACGAGCCATGTTGAATCGAAGCTCCATTAGGAGTAGTAAAAGCGGCCTTCGACTCTTTCAAGGTGATGAACATGAACTCCGACACGAAACCCAAAAAACTTTATTGCAGCTCGTTTGTTACAGTGACCTGGGTTGCGGCTATGATCATCGTCATTGCTGAATCGCCAACGGATACTCATATAGAAACTCGTGTTACCAGACTTTGATGCCAGCTAGCAACTGAACGCATACGTGGAAATAGATAGTTGTACCATAGGCAATTTTCTCCTACTCGTTGGCTGCCATTTTGACTTTCCTGGGGGTGCATGATTCCCTAAAATTGGAGAACCTAGGATGATAGGAAATTTTTTCCGTTTGTTCCGCTCGCTTTTTGGGCACCCCAGTACTCAAAAAATCAATGCTGCTATTCTGAGCATTACTGTATTGCCCATCTTATATATCCTTGGAATTTTGCCTTTAAAAATGGTTCCTTCATGGGAATATGTTTTATGGTTTACATCCTCCCTTGTGTTAGCTATTTTTGGAGTTAGTTTATTTTATTTAATAGGATTACTATTAATTCGATTCAAACACGCTTTATTTACTGGAAATAAAACTTTCGACCAGAGATCGAGAGAATTATTTGCACCTGTATGTCTTTCTCTACTATTAGCTGTATTTTGCTATGTTGTATATTGGTCAGCTTGGTTTATAGTTTGGGTAGACGAGATTTCTGAAGAAAAAATAATTGGGCATTTAAATTATCCTTCTTATGGAAAAACAATTTATGTATATGCCGAAAAACGATGCTTCTTTGATTGTAGCTTATATTATTCATTTTGGTTGCCATATCGCTGGTTACCTGTGATGCACAGCATAGCCAACTTTGAAACTAATTACAATTACGGTCAATCACAACAGGAGGAAAAAGCATCATATGATGCTTACCTTAAGAAAATTCGAGAAGAGGGTGGTATTGTTAAAATCCCTTTTAACAAATCATCCGATGGAGATAGTTTTGTCTATTATAATTTGAACACGGGAAAGACTTGGCAAGAAAACCATTAAATTAACTAGTAAATATGAAAAATGGAATGGTACAACGAACCACCCGTTTGGAATGTTCAAGAGAACACAAT